>NZ_NCVN01000009.1:0-49201 GCF_002096925.1 Streptococcus mitis
GTGGTTATCTGGTAAATCATAAAAGAGTTCAACGCTTGATGAAAGTACTCAATTTACAAGCTAAAATGCGACAGAAACGAAAATATTCTTCTCATGGTAAGAAGGCAGAGAATCTCATTCAACGTCAATTTGAAGGCTCTAAACCAATGGAAAAGTGTTATACGGATGTGACAGAGTTTACCATTCCAAATAGCACTCAGAAACTCTATTTATCGCCCGTTTTAGATGGTTTCAACAGCGAAATTATCGCCTATAATCTTTCTACTTCACCGAACTTGGAACAAGTGAAGAGCATGTTAAAACAGGCCTTCACAGAGAATTACTACGAGAATACTGTTCTTCATAGTGACCAAGGATGGCAATACCAACACGATTCTTATCATCGGTTCCTAGAGAGCACGGGAATTCAAGCATCCATGTCACGTAAGGATAACAGCCCAGACAACGGTATGATGGAGTCCTTCTTTGGCATTCTGAAATCGGAGATGTTTTACGGTTATGAGAAGTCGTTTCAGTCGCTTAAGCAATTGGAACAAGCCATTGTAGACTATATTGATTACTACAACAATAAACGAATTAAGGTAAAACTAAAAGGACTTAGCCCTGTACAATACAGAACTAAATCCTTCGGATAAATTAATTGTCTAACTTTTGGGGGTCAGTACAGTTTCAACACCTAATACTATGCGTTTTTCTGATTTTAAAGACTTTTTTTATCCTAACTAAATAGACTTTATTTTAAAATCCGAGATCTAATAACCATTTCGATTAGTTAAATCTTTCAATCTTTCTTCTCCAGATTTAAGCATCTCTTTCTCTACATTACTCCATTTTCCGAAGAGGCATTCTTGAAGAACTGTTGCTACGGAAATCTCATCCGTTTCAGAATCGTAAATACATGTCCTATCTCTTTGGTAAATTTGAATGCGGTCAAAGAGTTTATCGTTTTCTAACTCTCTTAGGTTATCAACCAAATGCTCTACAATACCATCATGATGTTCTTTTGGAGTTGCGCGTGCTTGAGTTGGATTGATAGAGTACAGTTCTTCGTACCGGATAAGGGTACTCAGATAAGACAGCTCAGGCTTTGTCGCAATTAAGTCTAATTGTACTTCATATCCCTTATTTTTCAATAGTTGTGCTGTTTTCTTTGGAACATCAATAGTACGTAAAGTTCCCTCAATCAAAAGATTGTATCCCAAATGACTCAATTCTCTCACTAAAGACTCCACCATTTTTCCTGCAAAATCCTTGGTGTATTCAACACTATCTTTGCCATATTCTTGCTGCAATTCTAAATAGTGTGGATGCTGAGAACGAAAACTATCGCCATCTATGATAACAATATTTCCTTGAAATTCTTTCTGTTTAATACGATGAATTGTAGTCTTACCAGCACCACTTTGCCCTCCAAGTAAAATCGCAATAGGTTGCTTACTGGACTTTTTTCTTCTTGTCAGTGAGCGAAGGTTCCGTGCTAGAGCATGTTTGAATTCACTATCAGTATAATCTTGGATTTCCATTAGGCTACCATCCGTTTTTCAGATATCTCTAACATACGTTCAATTCCATCCAAATAGCCACTATATCTCTCTATTTCATCAAAAGTCTCTACTAAATAGATATTCGTATGAATCAAGTCAGATAGATCGTCACTCATTAAAATCCAAGGATTAGATTCATCATCAATGCTAATTCCCTGACTATCTTGATAACGATAAAGTCTAGATAGTAGATTAGCACCTCTTTCTTTCACAATTTCAATTTTTAAAGTCAATTCATAATCTTCAACAGGATTGAGCATTTTATCTTCTCCTACAATATCGACATAAGATACATTAAACTTCTGACAAATGATGTCTATTAATTCGGTAGAGACTGAACTCGTTCCATTTTCATAACGACTCAGACTATTTCGTGAAATACCTACAATCCGTGCAAATTCGGGTTGTGTTAAGTCATGTGTTTTACGTAAGGATTTTATGTTCTTTCCAATCATGGCAAACTCCTTTATTTTTATAATTCAATTATAGCATAAAAAAGCATAACGCACCAATTTTGGTGCGTTATTTCTTATTTTTCTAGCCTAAACTTTACTTCTAAAAAAGCCACCTAAAAGGGAGCATAACACTCAACAGTATAGAGATAATACTCTTCGAAAATCAAATTCAAACCGCGTCAGCTTCGCCTTGCCATACCTAAGTACAGTCTGCGACTAGCTTCCTAGTTTGCTCTTTGATTTTCGTTGAGTATAAGTACATCTCTTTAATGAAATGTCGTTATTTTTATCTATCTTCCAGAAAATCTGGGTGAGTTAAATTACTATTATTGAGAAATGATTTAAATTGTTCTGGATCATTTCGATGTAAGACGCCTAATATTATTCTAGCATCATGCTTAAACTCGCATGTATTAATGGGATTGCGAGTTCTATCAAACCTATCTTCTCCATGAGAGTACTCATTATTTATACGTTGTATAAACGGAGCATTCTCACCTCCGAAATAATTAATAATTTTATTGTCATTGTTTGTTTGACAGTCAGGATATTTAAAGTACAAAAGAGTTTCAATAAACTTTCTGCCGTTATTTGGAAAATTATAAAAAACAGAAAAATTATTTTCGTCTTCATCTTCCGTCGCCACTCTATATATTTGTTCAAACAGGAATACAAATTCCGTGACTTTATTTGACATATAATTAGGCAAATTTTTTATATAACTTTTTGACGGGATATTTTCAGCTTCTTTTATCTTTTCTATTAAGTAATAATCTTTTTTATTAGAAAATCTATTTGTATATTTCAAGAAATCTAGATTATGAGTGGACAAGAAGTACTGTAAAAATTCTTTCTTTTTTAGAAGACAAAAAATTAGGTTGTAAATATAAAAAATGTTATTTTCATCTAGACTAGAGACAGGGTCATCAATAAATAAGATTGTTTTTGACTTTTCTTCTGTCGACAAACTTTCTAATCTTGTAATATAATAAGCAAAGGCTATTAATGATTTTTCTCCTTCACTTAGATTATATTCTCTTTCTTCATTTCGAGAAACTTCGAAATATATACCTTCCTCATCATCGACTGATTTTAGGGACATCTCTGAATGTGCTAAAGAATTTTGAAGTATCATATTTATACGTTTTACTGCTTCAGATTCTGACTTTAAACTACCTTCAAGTTCACTAATATCTTTCTCAAATTTTTCTTTTTCTTCGTTTAATATTTTCTGCTCCAAATTTATTTTTTCCATATACTCTTGGAGTTGGTCAACTTCTTGAGATAGTTTAGTGAACTCAGGTACAGGGAACTCTTTTACAATATAATATCTTCGAAGAAAATCTAAACTTTTAGTTTTCCTATCCTCAAATTGTTCTATCTGTTTAATAGTGTCATCATATAGTGAGTTAATCTCAACTTGAATTTCGGAAAAATCAATCCAATTTAAATCATTAATTTCAATTTTAGAAAAAATGTCTCGTTGTTTTTCTGAAATTTTTGATTCTAGTATTTCTAGAACTCTTTTTCTATTATCAGTATTATTTTCAATCTTTTTGTTTATATTTTGAATATCAGATACAGAATCTTTAAAATAATCTTCCTTATTAATATTTGGAATAGCATCTAATTTTTGGATTTCTGATTTTATCCTATTATTTTGCAGCACTAATTGGTTTTCCAGAGATCTTAACTCATCAGAAAAAGCCAACTTTAGATTTTTAATGAGGTCACTATCAATGCTATTACCACAAAATACACATTTTTCTGGATTATCTCCATGGATATCAACACCATGCTTAATCCAATTTATTGTATCTGGACTATCTTTATATTCATCTAAAATATTACTTACTGAGACAACTTTAGATAAAAGTTTCTTCGTATTTTCTAAAAATAATGTGAAATTAAAATTTTTATCAAAACTAACTAAATCAATTTTTTGTGGTTTATTTATGTTTTTTTCGAGAATTCGTATTTTGGCTTGTTCAACATTCTTTTCTAACTCAGCTACAGCCTTCTCATCATCTTGTAATGGTAAAATAGGAAAATGAGCTGAATGTTTTTCAAACTCCTCCTTTATATCTCGTATATCATATTTATTACCAACTACGACCGAGGGATTCTTTAAATTCTTGATTTTTGAAGCAGTTGTTCTCAGTTTTGAATCTAAACTATCTTTACTGATTTTAGTCTTTTGTTGTTTTTTAGTTATATCCGATTTAATCTGTGATAATTTTTCATTTCTAGGTTTTAGTTTGTTCAATCGTATATCTTCGATTTTTTTCAAGGTTTCATTAGTATCACTACCTATTGAAATTTGGAAACTATTTAATTTATTGTCGTTGTGAAGATAAATATTATCGTCAATAAATCGCTGATTAAAAACTTTGCAATCTATTGGTAACTCGCTACCTATTTCGTTTGACTTAATAATCCTATGATTAGCTAGTTTGACTTCAAAATCTATCTTTTCATACTTTTCTGGAAGTTGCTTAAGTTCAATACTTTGAAAAATTTTCGAATAAGTACTTTTTCCGGAATAGTTTCTACCGTAAAAAATATTAATTCTTCCATCATTAAAATCATTACCGATACCTGATTGACTATGCTGTTTGTAATTTTTATAGCAACCAAAATCTTTGATATCAATTCTTTTTATTTCTAAATCTGACATAATTTATACCTCTCTTTCATTATATCATATAGAGATAACATAAAACAGGATGCGTACTCAAATTACTTTATAAATGAGAATCATTCCAATCGCTCTTCGAATCGTGCCAATGAAGCAACTTCTTTCAACTCTGTAAAATAAGATTTTTAAGCCTAATCTATCACATGAAATACTGCAAAACTTAGTCTAAATTTGTCAGTCTAACTTATTCCGATAGGAGTTTCATTTCTGACTTGACAAAAATGAGTCACAAGCCGACTGTCACGAAACACAACTGAACTATTCTGGTAGACATTTATTACAATTTATCGGAAAACTAAATAACGAAAAAGCGAGTCAGGCGGACTGACTCGCTACTATTAACCCTGATAACTGAACTGCTAGCTATCAACTTGGCTAAGAGTAATTTCTTTCTTTTGAGGTCACTTGTTTCAAAATACTATACATTAAAATACTCTAAAATACTCTTGTTTAATTTTTGTAAGCAGATTGTTAGCAACCGAAGTTACACCAACATGCATCAGTTCAGGATCAGAATAATCTAGATTACGAGCATAGCCTTCTGCAACAGTCTGAGCAATACGCTTATCCAATTTATAATTAGAGGCTTTTAATAGTGCTTGAAATAATTCTGAACTATATAGTTTAATATTATTTTCCAATGATACTACTGCCATTTTTGTAACTCCTCTCCTGTTTTTGATTGATAAACCTTCTCTATTTTCATTATATCACAAAAAAGATTGGTTGTGGATGGATAATTGTTTAAAAGAATATGGTTTTCTAAACTCAGCAAGCATTTCTTCTTTTGTAATTTCATTCTGACGAAAACGAGCTAAAGCTTGGGTTGGATTGTCATCAGTCTGAACACCATAGATAAAATCAAAATGGTGTTGTAATTCATCTGGATTTTCCCGATTTTGAAAGACAAATTCCGCAAAATCTAAATCTGACTCTGACTTTTTATATTTTGCAAAATAGTGACAATGATAGTCAGTGCTCTTAAAAATTTCTATAAAATTTGAAATACGAAATTCTACTATAATACCTACTTCTTCTTCAGAGTCAAAAATATTATTATTAGAGGTGCTTCGATTTAATACTTCAACTTGCTTGTTAATAAATTTTCTAGCTTGTTCAAAGTCAGGCGTGATATAGAAACCAGGTCCAAAGTCTAGCTCACTTCCTAAATTAAATTTAACATCGATTCCTTTTTTCAAGGATTCTAAATGTCTCAATAATGTAGCATGAAACCACTGCGTCTGACCTAGTTGCTTTTCCTGCTTGGTAGTCAACTCCAAAACATTTACTTCCTTCCGTCTTTCCTAAATCTCTCTAAATTCTTCTCCAATTGTTCCTTATGAAGTTGATTCTTAGCTTCCTTTAATGTGTCATCCAAAGTTTCTTCTCTGTAAGTTGATTCTGTTTTTAGTTGTTCTGATCCTTGATCTGGAGTGAAAATGATATCTAACAGTCGGTCTATTTTTTCAAGATCTTGGACAGACATATCAGATAGTCTATGAATCAGCTTTTTAAATACATCACTATTGTCGTGATTTTTCTTAAAAAATGTTGTAAACATCTATAACCTCTCAAAAAAAGCAGCCTATCAGGACTGCTTAGTGTAATTCGGAAATCGCATCATAAATGGACTGCAATTTCTTATTGTCTTTATTCTTTGTGTCGATCAACGTATGTAGCTCTTCAATTTTCTTTTGACTACTTTGAATATCGCTATTGTTATCCGCAATAAGTCTTTTAAGATGTTGCTGATAACTTGTAGTGATATCTGTCTCTTTTCCTGTTCTAACCTCTGTAACTTTAGGTTTAGAACTAGAATTTGATTCCGTCACAGGCGCTTGTTTTCGCTTTTGAAAAGCTGCTTCATAATTTACATCATTACCTCCTTGATGATTTCCAAATAAGGCCGCAATTTTATCTGAATCCCCTTGATTTTCTGATTTACTTTCTAATGGTTGATTAAAATTCCAATCTTTTGTCATTCACTCATTTCATCCTTTCTAAATTCAGAATCATCGAATTGTCTTTCTTTACCAAAGGCATGGTCAAGAGCTTCTTCAAAACTCATGTGACTGATGCTTTGACGCCTTTTGAACGTCGCAAACATCGCTGTCTCCAGTTGCTCTTTGTAAGCAGCGAGTTTTTCTGTCTCTCTTGCTACCTTGCTTTCTTGCCTAGTGACCTTTTCTTCTAAGCGCTCGATTATGGTCATATACGATCCTCCTTCATTCTAATATTAGCTAAAACATCTTGATTTTGTTATCACAATTCTAAACATTGAGAGTTTTGTCTTACTGGTGGATTTCCAAATGTCTCTTTTACAGTTTCAAGCTTAAATTGAAAATCTGATTTCTTTTCTCTAAGAATATCGTTCCAGTCTATTTTTTCTTTCCCAGATTCATTATTAGGTAAATCCAGTAAAACAGGAAATCCTGATTGAGATAACTTATCAGAAAAATCTTTTCCTGCATCATCACAATCTACCGCAAGTGTCAATAAATCAGGATGATTATCGAAATAGGTGGTGGTATCACGAATTGTATTGATCAAATGCAATAACTTTGAAGGTGTTACTGTATCTAAAAATTCCAACTTCTGATTTTCTTCAGCTATTAGTCGTAAAGTTTGATAAGCAACAACAGACCTTTTTAATCCTTCCATAGATACCAAACGAACATTAGTTAGACTTTGTTGATGAAGTTCGTAATAGCTCATCAAGTCGATGAACGATTCACAAAAGACCAGTCTATTTGGTTTACCAATGTCAAAGGATATTCCAACATGTCCATGGCTTCCTTTTAGAATCGTTTTTAACCTTTCTCTAGGAAGAGAGTGATTCTTATAAATTCCTTGTAAGCTTGCTGCCTGCAGCTTGTGGCGATGATCAAAGCTTTTAAAAACGTTAACAGGTTCAACTGTTTCATTTGTTTTCCAACTAGCTTGTGCTATCAAACCTTGTTGAATCATCTTTTGTATGATTTCTTCTGAGATTCCTCTACATTCTGTTAAGTAATATCTAGTCAAACTGCAGTTAGAATCTTCTACTCTCTTTAAAGGATAATAAAATGGTCTCTCTCTTTTTTCTTGAATAGCTTCTTTTTGAAAAGGTTCTTCAGAAAGAAAGGCTAGAGCTTCTTTAAAGGAAATTCCCTTAACAAGTCGAACAAAATCAATGACATCACCTTGAATATCTCTTGAAAACCATTTAAAAGTATTGGTAGTTGAAAAAATCCGAAATGAATCGTGTTCAGGATGTTCATAGACACTGCTCGAAACTTGTTTAAAGGAGATACCTAAACGATTGGCTACATCAAGAATTGAAATTTGCTTACATTCTTCTATTCCCATGCAATATCATCATTTTGTCGTAGTATTTGGCAGTGATGGTATTGATGATGATTCTTCTAAAGTTTTAGGAGTTGCATTATCTAAATCATCTAACCCAGATTTCCAAACCTGTACTTGATTGACCAATAACTTACCTGGTAGTTTCGAATAAGACAACTTAACCGTTCTGGTTTCTGTCTGATTGGTCTTTGATTGGTTGGCATTCTTTAAATCGGATACATAGGTTACATTATAAGACACCATAGCAATGGCTTGATTCGTAGTCTGATTGACAAAGATATCAGCTTTTTCAAAATGATAATCCAAAATATAATCCTTATACACTTGGTTCATGGCATCATTTTGACTTGACAATTCTTGAGAATAAGCTGATTCAGTCATATAAGGTTGAATACGTGTATTATTTTCTCCGAGCTTTTCTTTCGTATAGTACTGTGTCAAAAATTCTTTTACAGTATCTGATGACAAAATACTTGCTTTATCTTCTGCTTGTTTGTCCTCTACAAGTTTAGCTGCAGCCAATTCAATCTCTTTACGACTTTGTTTAGCAGTAGAATGTTGACCAGCAGTATATCCCATCATGAGAATAAAGCTAGTTGCAGCCACTGCTCCAACACTAATTAAGGCTTTAGTTTTGACTTTATTTAACATCTTAGACCTTCTTTCTATAAAAACTAGGTCAAGAATAACAGATAAAGCTTGAAAAAAGTATCACAATAGAAAAAGGACTCTACATTGAAAAAAGAATCCTTAATTTTTTATAATACTATCAAATAATTGTCTCAAATTCACCGAGCTTACAACGGGAAAAACGAGGCCTGAGTATAACAAGCGCACGGTATTTAGACCCCCAAAAAAACCGAAATGCGTTGAAAACGTATGATCAGTTTTATCATGACTAGATAATAGATGATGAAAATCAGAAATATCCAAAATCATATTCTTATGAAAACTCTTTTGAACTTGTGAAAAACTTATGTTAGTCATGTTTTAGAACTCTTTTCACGACAACCAACTTCCCATCCTTAATTTCCCAAATCTGATCAAAGCGTGATAGCATCTCTTCTTGACGGTGAAGTGTAAGGACGACAGCACTTGACAAGCTAAGTACCTTGTCTAATTCCTTTTGAAATTGTCTGGCATCCAAAGCAGAAAAAGGCTCATCCATGATAATTAGCGGACTATGACGATTTTTCTCCCGATTGAGATACATGTGCTGTTGCTGACCACCTGACAGGGACTGGGGTGGTATCTTTTCAAACTTTTCATCCCTAAAATTATCCTCAAAAGTCTTGAAAATAGTGACATTATTTTCATAAGATGAGATAAAGGTGTGCTCCTGTTGCAAAATCATACCAAATTTGCCCCAGAGTTGATGAACAGGGAGATGATCAAGTAAGATTTCACCTTGAAAATCTCGGTCAGTCCCGTTTAAAATGTTAAGCATACTACTCTTTCCAGAACCATTTTCGCCGATGAGGGCGATCTTGTCCCCCTTACGAATTTCAACGTGGGGAATAGTCAAGCTAGACTCCCCCAGTCGCTTGGTGATATGGTTTAGCATCAGGCTCTCGAAAGACATCTGAGGCGCCTGAACAGCGGACGGACGGCTGACAATTGCTTGAAAACTTTGCACCACAGGTTTGACCGACTCCAGCATTTGCAAGTCGTATAGGATTTCCTGGATTGGCTCCGAAAAAGCAGTGATATAGCCAAAGCTAGCCACAACCTCAGGAATGCCCAACTGCTGAGTGGCAAGGGAGTAAGCGAGATAAGCAAAAAGGACAATGCTGATAAACTCAAAGGAAAGCCCTGTCAGCAGAATACCCATGATTTTGGTCAAACCGTAACCCAAATACTTATTCTGCAAGGTATTGAGAGCATTTCGTTGCTGGTCCTGAAAGCCAGACAGGGTAACTTGATTGACCAGATGGTGTCCCTTGAGCAAATCCTCCAAAGTACGATAGTAATTTCCCTGCTTTTCTAGATAAACCTGCCGACGTTGGGCGGTTAACTTCCCCACAATCTTGGGAATTTGAATACTGACAGCTGTCGAAAAAAGCAAAATCAAAGCGACCAAAGGATTGATGGTGCGACTAATCACCACAGTGTAAATGAGAATCCTTAGAATTTGCTTGATAAAACTCATAAGAGGTGGTAGGTAGTCCTTCTCCAAGGAATCTAGGTCGTTTGATTGATAGGAAATGTACTCTGCCACCGTTTTCTTCTTGAAATCATGGTGCCTCAACTCCAAAAGCGAATGGAACCAGTCATTTTTAAGATGGGTGGAAAAGAGAATTGCCTGCTTCCAATCCAAACGCATCTGGATATAGTTGCAACCCAGATAGCACAACACCGCCAGGCAGTAGCCATACAAGGCAAATTGATAATGCCCCCGAACCAATTCCTGGGTGAAATAGGGTAGCAAGGCAGTGCAGACATTGGAAATACCACCAAAAACCAGATTAAAGAAAAGATACCAACGCAGCGGTTTAAGATAAATCTGCATAGACTATACTCCTTGCTAAAGCTGTTTTTTTGCATATCGTAGAACAATTTCTACTGTCTCCCGATTCTGATAATGCAATACCAGGACATTGCGTACAATAATTAGAAATAGCACATGTACTACAATTCTTACTGTTTTTTAAAGTGTTTTTTGATATCTTATTGAAAGCCGATCTATTCCATATTTCTTTAATAGGAGTCAGATATATATTTCCAAGACTCCTACTGTAAAGAGAACATGGTTGTACTGCTCCTAAACATGTTATATATAGTGATAATTGCACAGAACTACACGTTAAAAAATTTTCATTCTTATCAACAAAAGTAACACAATTTATTTCATCTATTTTTTTCTGAAGTGAAATTAGTTGTTTTAGACTCAACGATTTCACCCTAACCTTATTTCCGATTGTACCTCTCCTTGGAACAATTTGGGTATCAACCTTATATTTGAAATTATTTTTCTTACAAAAATCATATACTTTATCATATGACTAGATTATACCATAATAATTAAAGTTTTTATTAATTTATTAAAGGAGGTTTCACATGAATATTCCCAAAAGAAGATTCTTAATGATTTTACTTGAAATCATCATTATCATCGCCTTATAATTACAATTCTGTAATGTAGCCCCTATATAAAAAACAGCTGAACAACCTTGTTCAACTGTTTTTTTACTCTCTTTTCCAACTGATAATTTTTAAAATACCAAAGACAAGAAAGGTTAGATTAAAAGTTACATAAAATACTGTAAAACTGATCAGACCATTCTGGGATAAATCTTCCATATAAAGGGTCGGTTCAGTAAAGAACAGATAAATTCTATAGACTTCTACGAAAATAAGAAAACTGATAAAACTAATAAGGAAAAGTTCACTAGCAATAAGAAAGAGTCTCCATAAAAGAATGAGAATTCCTCCTACTGCTAAAAAAATTACTGGGACAAGGAGTAAATCATTCATGACTTTCTCCTTTCTAGTCAATCAATTGACGATAATGGGTAGCAAGAGAATAATCAAACTCTTCTAATTTTTGAACTAAGTCCAAATACTCCTCTTTCTCATGTTCTTCAAAGTCCACATATCGATGATTCTGAAGAGCGATTTCCAGTTGACTAGTGAGTTCTCGTTTAGAAAAACTGTAGTCCCCTGTCACTTCCTCATAATATCCCTTTAGCTCCTTGTAGGCTTGGTATTCTTCAGGTGTTTGAAATCCCTGTACTAAGGCTTCTTCTAATTGATAATTAGACCTTCTTTCTATAAAAACTAGGTCAAGAATAACAGATAAAGCTTGGAGCTTTTATCACAAGAAAAAGACTCCGAAGAGTCTTCGCATTACTTATGCAATTCTTTATTACTCAATGTATGAAAAATCCCCCACAGAAGAATATTTACAATGATAAACAGCACTATTTCCACTAAATTAAAGTCTATCAAATTCCGTGACCGCATTGCCACCATAGCTTGGGAGTAGGGATAGATTAAAGATAATTTATCTGATACAAAAATCATCATAAATCCTACGAAAGTACCAATAGCACCAATTCCCACAGATTTACTGAAAACACGAGTTTTAGCTGTCACAAAAAACTGTACTGCCATCATACTAATTGTTCCAAAAATCCCCAATAAATCCCACTTGAGGTAGGTGAATAAATTAGAAATTTCTAAATGAGCTAGGTGAGCACTGACATAAAAAATACCAAACAAGAACAACTGTAAAACAGCAATAAACAAGATAATTACTATTTCTTTTGCCAACAATAATTTCCCAAGACTGACATTATTAGCTCTGAGAAATTCAATATTTTTTCTATCAAACTCTTTTCCTAACATCATGGCTACATAAAGGCTGACCAAAATCGGAAAGAAAAGCTGGCTATAATAGAAGGTCAATTGTCCCCATAAAACAGGCACTTTTTCACTTTCTTCAACCATAGAATAAGCTGCACCAAAGTAAATCCCAAGACCAATCAGGCTACAAAAAGCTAATAAGCAAATACCAATCATCAACATGGAAAATTTTTTAGTTTTCCGCCATTCTACTGATAGATAAGACATCATAGCTTACCTCCTTTCTTTTCAACCAGATAGAGAGATAAGAAGAGATAGATTAGGGCTATTGGCAAATATGTAAATAGTTTAAATCCTAGGTTTGTCGCAAAAACATAACTCACTTGACTGGCGACTTGCTGGTAATCCACCAGAGACAGATATCCTATACCACCAAAAGGGGAAATCAGCTGTAGAAAAGCTGGTGCATGACCAAATCCAACTCCAAGAAATCCTCCGAAAATCCCTAATGCCAGTATCAATGCCTGCTTCTTCAGTAAAAACTGCAAAGTCAAAAACAGACAGGTTAAGACAAAAGAGGCTAGCAAGAAAATGACGATTTGCCAGAGGATTAGGCTAACAGGCATTTCTAGACCTGATAAGATTGCAATCAACTGGGCTACTACTCCCTCCAAAAAAGCGAGAAAGGTCAAAATGAACATGGTCAGTCCAAGCTTACTCAGAAAGATATGCCGTACATTTTCACCATTTGCCAAAAGCAGTTTGAAAGTGTTGCCCTCCTTCTCGTTCTTGACAATCCGCGATACAAAGAGAGCAATCACAATAGGGAGAATCAAGCCATTTACTTCTTTTATCATATAGAAAATTAGGCTAATCTGGTGCATGTCTGGATTACTTAGGTAGCGTGTAGCGGCTGCAATTGCCCAAGCAAATCCGACTCCCATAACTAGTATGCTAATGAGGAAGGATTTGGTTCGTTTTGCCTTGAGCAATTCAATAGACAAATTATTCAACATAAGACTCACTCCTTGGTTAAGTTGAGGAAGATAGATTCCAAGGTTTCTTGTTCTTGCTTCACTTCATAAATTGGAACTTTCTCGACTATTAAATCTCGTAACAAACTAGAAATCTGCTGATCGGCAAGGTTAGTCAGCTTGAGTTTATCCTCTTGTATCTCCAACATCTTGCACGGATAACCAAATAACACTTGGCTAATGGCTTCACGTCGACCTCTAAAATCCCCACGCACTTCCAGCCATTTATTGGACTGAATTTTACGAATTTCTCCCTCGTAAACCAGTTGACCATGATTGATAATCCCCACACGGTCAGCTATATGCTCTACTTCAGAAAGGATATGGGTAGAGATGAAGACAGTAATGCCCTGTTCCTTTGCCAACTTGATAATCAGTTCCCGAATTTCATGAATCCCTGCTGGGTCTAGCCCATTTGTTGGCTCATCCAGTATCAACAAACGCGGTTTCTTGACTAAGGCAAAGGCTAAAGCCAAGCGCTGTTTCATACCCAAAGAATAATCTTTAACCAATTTTTTCTTGTTTTTAGGTTGATCTAACCCCACAATTTTCAAGGTTTCCTGAATATTTTTCTGATCAAATCCAAGGATTTTTTGGAAGACCAAGAGATTTTCATAGCCTGTCAAATTAGGATAATAAGACGGTTCTTCAATCATAGAGCCAATTTGATTAAGATACTGCTTGTCCGTACCTATAGATTGACCGAACACTTCAATCTCCCCAGCTGTACGAGAAATCAAAGACAAAATCATCTTCATTGTGGTTGTTTTACCAGCTCCATTTGGACCTAGAAAACCATAAATCTCCCCTTGTTGAACTGATAAGGAACTAAGGTTAACTACCTGAGTGTCCTTAAATGCCTTTTGTAAGTTTTTTATCTGTAAAACATTACTAATCATTATGAACTTCCTCCTTTAAACCAAATAATTTTCTATAATTTTGATTTCTATAAATCAAATTATCATGAGTATCTTTGATAACATCTCTACTACTCTTATCAACAAAAATGATAGAATCAACATAATTCACAATATCTAATTGGTGACTCACTATTACCATTGTTTTGTCTGCATAAAATGAATTATTCCACTACCAGCACCAAGAACATTATCAAGTTCTTCAAGAGTTAATTCTTGAAGAGAATTCATTGCTTCAATCTCAACGAGATTCATTTGTTGTTTAGCCATTTGGAAATACCTCACTGATTAAAATTTATTTGAGAAGTATCTCTATCTAGGTTATGTCTTTATTATAGACATGCTAGATTAATTTTAAACTAAGCTAACCTTAATTTTACATTAAGATTAAAGTATCTTGCTTTTTTCATTCTTTTAAATGGTATAATATAGATAAGCGAGGTAAGATTATGAATTTCGAACAACAACTCCTGAATAAGCACATCCTTATCATTGATGACGATAAAATTTTAAACTCTTCCATAAGAGATATTCTCATTGCCTACGGATTTTCCAATCTAACATCAGCCTATGATATAGAATCTAGTTTGGACATGATTGAAACAGAGCAGTTCGACCTTTTCCTTTTGGACATTATGCTCCCCGATGGTGATGGCTACACATTAGCAAAACATATCCGAAAAAAAGGCGATACTCCTATCCTCTTTCTGACTGCCAAAAATAATCCTGAAGATGAGGTAGCTGGTTTCAATGCTGGTGGTGATGATTATGTCATAAAACCCTTCATTCCAAAAAGTCTTATCTATCGTATTATGGCTCTGCTCCGGAGAAGCTATAAATCAGAACAGGAAGCAATACAGATTGGACAGACTTTGGTGAGTTTTCGGAATGCAACAGTACAAAAAAATGGAGCAGAAATTTCTATTACACCAATTGAAATTAAGATTTTGAAAAAACTTTACGATAATAAAAATTACATCGTTTCAACTGAATCTCTCTGTGATACGATTTGGGGAGTGGATAGCTTTGGTTATGAAAACTCTTTGACTGTACATATTCGGAAAATTCGAGAAAAAATAGAAGAAAATCCTTCAAAACCTCAATATTTAAAGACAGCTAAAGGGCTGGGATATAAATTGTTATCATGATTATGAACCAAACCAAAATTTTAAGGTATTCACTAAAGAAATTTATCTTTTTTTCCATCATTATCTTTATTACCAATATTATTCTAATTGCCAGTTTTGTTTTCTACATTAGGGAAAAGCAAACTGCTACTGAGACTGTGAAAATAATTTCTGAACACATTACTATCACAAAAAATAACGTCCACATACCTAAAAATGATATTTCTAGTCTAAAAGAACAAAAGTTATGGCTCATGGTATTGGATAAGCATACTGGAAAACAAGTGTACGAACAGTATAAACCTACAGAAGTTCCTTCGCAATTTGACTATGGGGACATTTTACAGTTTTCTCGCTATTATCTTTCAGATTATCCTGTTTTTAGTCAGATAAAAGGTGACTACATCATTGTTGTTGGTTTTCCAAAAGATAAAATTGCTCGTTATAGTTATAATTACTTAGATATAGATAGTATTCGCCTAATTCCACTAGTGGCATTTGGAGTATTGATTTTCAACTGCCTTTATTTCGCTTTTCTTTACTACTATGGTGTGACGCATATCAATCGTAAAATTGCTCCTCTTGTAACTGCTATTCAGAATCTCCCAGATGGTTTGAAAAATCCAATAAATTCTATATCCGAACTAGAATATCTTACAACTGCAATTAATCAAACCGATACTCTACTCAAAGAGAATGAAGTCTTTAAAGAGCAATGGATTTCAGGAATTGCACACGATATCAAAACACCTCTTTCTGTCATCATTTCTAACGCGTCCTTGTTAAATGATTCTGAACTAGATACACAGTCTAAAAAACATATTCGCCCAATATTGACAGAATCCTATTACATCCAAAATATTTTAAATGACTTAAATATAGTAGCTCGCCTTTCATCCGGTCATCTTCAATTAAATCAGACTGAAACAAAAATTATCCCCTTCTTCAAAGACATTCTCATCCATATTTTAAATCAAGAAATCTGGAATGATTTTGAATTTGAATTTGATTACGATTATTCACTTGTTAATCAATCTATCATGATTGAGCAGTTTTTAATCACAAGAGTTATCCATAATATCATCTACAACTCTGTTTTACATAACGAAAAGGGTTGCACAATAAGAATCAACTTATTCAAAAAAGATACAAATGTAATTGTCGAAATCAAAGATAATGGACAGGGAGCTTCACCAGAAAAAATTGCTGAACTTAATGAATTATCTTTTAAAAACATTGATATTTCTAAAATTAGAACGACTGGAATTGGGCTAAAAATTTCAAAACAAATTGTTGATTTGCATCAGGGCTCTATTTCGTTTGCTAGTGTCCAAAATGAATTCTTTGAAAGTATCATTTCACTTCCGATCTTCAACATTACCAATTAGATAAAAAAATGGAGAAAAAACCATTAGAGTTTTCTCCATTTTTTTAATCTTATCTTCCACTTATACCCTGCCCAGCCTGCCAAGACAAGCAAAGCAAGATTAAAGATGATAAAGAAAGTCGTAAAACCAAATAATCCATTCTGTGCTAAATCTTCCGTGTAAAGTTCGGTCTCTGTAAAGAACAAATATATTCCATAGCCCTCCACGAAAATAAGAAAACTGATAAAACCAATAAGGAAAAGTCCACTGGCAATAAGAAAGAGTCTCCATAAAAGAATGAGAATTCCTCCTACTGCTAAAAAAATTACTGGGATAAGGAGTAAATCATTCATGACTTTCTCCTTTCTAATCAATCAACTGACGATAATGGGTGGCAAGAGAGGAATCAAACTCTTCTAATTTTTGAACTAAGTCCAAATACTCTTCTTTTTCATGTTCTTCAAAGTCCACACCTTGATGATTCTGAAGAGCGATTTCCAATTGACTAGTGAGCTCTCGTTTAGAAAAACTGTAATCCCCTGTCACTTCCTCATAATGTTCCTTTAACTCCTTGTAGGCTTGGTATTCTTCAGGTGTTTGAAATCCCTGTACCAAAGCCTCTTCTAATTGATAATAGGTATCTTCCATCATAATCGTTACCTCGTTTCTTTCTATCTTTATTCTACCGCGCTTTTCTTTTCTTGTCCGCTATTTATATCTATTTTTTAATCTAATTCAAAAGAAAGTTGTTCTTGCTTTTCTTTTCCTTTTTCGTGGAATTGTCGTAAGGCCTGATCAATAATATCTAAATCCGTTTCTGTTTCAATCAATGGCGCGAGTACATCGTATTCGGCCTTTTTAGTTTGATAATCCTCTTCCTTTGGAAAATTTTTCTCAATTTCTACCTTAGCAGTAGTCCATTTATCCTTTAATTCATCCAATAAGTTCTGAGTTTTCACTTGGTCATCTTTAATGTGGTCTATCGTATGCTGAAGCCTTTGAATTGTCCCCAAAGGAGAATACAAATCCAAACTGACAGAATACTGATTTTCTCCTACAATCTTAACAGAGAAGGTTTCAGGAAGAGGCTGATTCGTTGGTAGACTAAGCATTTTAATGTCAAATCCTCGATAACTTACTAGGGTTCGAAATTCTTTGCTGTCAGATTGATTATGACGGATAAGACGGTGTAGGGATTCACCTGCTTCAGCTCGTTGCTCAAAAACTTGTTTACCTATCGTCATAGAAAATGATTGGTCTTTCGACATTTCAGACTGTTGAATGTCGCCTTCATACTTGCTTAATCGTTTCTCAAGAATGGGCATATTTTCTTCACAGTAAGAGATTGTATGACGATAGTGATCCTTGCTGCGTTGAAAGGCGCGTCTTTGATTTTCTAATAGAGTTAGATCATTCTCTAGTTCCATCTTATATTTGAGATAAGGATTACCTGTTGCTAGTGCCTTAAAATCAGAAGCTGTCATAGTCTGTTCATCAATATCTTCCGCAGCACGAATCGGCTCCTTAGAAGTCATAATCTGCTTAATATAACGGAGTTTGTTCTCCTGAGTTGCCCATAGATAATTATCAAACGAACCTTTGGTAATATAGTGGTAAATATCCACTTCCTTGTTTTCATTTCCCTGTCGGATAATACGTCCATTACGTTGCTGAATGTCACTTGGTCTCCACGGTACATCCAGATGGTGAACTGCTTTCATCTTGCTCTGAACATTTAAACCTGTTCCTCCTTTTTCAGTTGAGGCAAGAAGAACCCGAACCTCTCCTGCATTAACCTTTCGAGACAAGCTATTCTTCTTTTCATCACTATTGGCATCATGTACAAAGGCAATTTCCATACTAGGGATTCCTCTATCAACTAATAAAGCCTTAATCTCAGAATAAACATCAAAGCCATTATCTTTTTTCTTAGGTGTGCCAATATCTGAAAAAATCATCTGAGTAGCCTTATTTTCCATTCCCTCACGATAAATTCTTTCAACATTATCCACTACCTGAAGCAGTTTATGATTGTCTGCTAGACTATAACTAGAGTCCAATAAACGCATATCAATAGCTAGTTTCCGCGCCTCACCCGTAATCTTCAACATGTTATCCTGGCTCGGATCAACTGTTCCACATTTGACCATATCTGACCTCATAACTAATTCTTCTAAATAGAGTTTCTGGTTTTCAGTTAACTCACTCTCAATAGGGATAATATGAGCTTCTGGAACAGGTAAATCCAACATATCTTGTGTTTGAATGTCGGCTGTTTCTTTATAGATTTTCATCAACTCAGGTAGATTGACAAACTTTTTAAATCGTTTCTTAGGTTGGTACTTATCCCCTGTAGGAGCTAATTCCATAGAGTTTTGAATTTCTCCAAAAGCACCTACCCAAGAGTCAAAATAATCAACTTGATAGCGTTTTAAGATATCTGGTTGAATGTAGTTCATCATAGTATATAACTCACTAATAGAATTGGAAACAGGTGTTCCTGTCGCAAAGACAATGTTTTTAAAATCATGTTCTTCCTGAATCTGTCGAACCTTCATTTCCATATCCACATTCTTCTTAGACGTTGTATTGGTAATCCCTGCTACATTTCCAAGTCCAGTAATTGGACGTATATTTTTAAAGTGATGTGCTTCATCCACAAAGAGAAAATCAATTCCTAAGTTCTCAAAATCAATAAAACTATCACGATTAAAGCGTTGGAGTTCTTCCAATTGTCTCTCAAGACCACTTATTGATTGCTCTGCTTCTTTAACGGTGTACTTATTTTCAGAATGTGTTTTAATCTCTCGTAGTTCATTGAGTTTGTCCTCGATATAATTCATCTGTCTTTCCTTACTGACAGGGATTTTTTCAAATTGAGAATCCCCAATGACAATGGCATCGTAATCTCCTGTAATGATACGTGACACAAATTGTTTTCTTCTCGCCTTCACAAAATCTTTCTTAGTGGTCACAAAGACTTTTTTAGTAGGGAAAAATTTCATGATTTCTTGGCCAAATTGAGCAGACAAACTAGAGGGTACTACATACAAGGGCTTATGAACCATCCCCAACTCCTTTAATTTAAACCCAGCACCAAGCATGGTCAAGGTCTTTCCTGAACCTACCTCATGAGCTAACAAGGCTCTTTTTTCTTCTACGATTCTTTGAATGGCATTCTCTTGATGAGGACGAAGACTGATGTTTTGTGCCAAGCCGTCAATGACTAGATGGCTACCATCATACTCTCGACTAACCGTTCGATTATAAAGACGATTGTAACTTTCTTCAATGACTTGTTGGACTTCTGGATACCGTGAGACAAATTCTTGAAAGAGCTCTTGTAAATGCTGCTCTTTCGCTCTTAGAACCGAAGTTTTTTCCAAATCTGTGATGGTCTTTTTCTTTTCTCCTTCCGTAACAGTCATGGTAATCGTCGGTTGGTTTGAATTTAGTAAATTCTCAAAAATCTTTCTTCCTGTATCATAACGTGACCCACTGACTCCAAGACTACTATCTTTGGCACTTGGATAGCGATAAGCAAATGATGTCCTTAAATGAAGCTGTCCATCAACAGGATTCACTTCAATGACTTGTTCAACATCTGACGAAGACAATTCAAATTGACGATTGGTAAAACATTCAAAGGCAAATTTACCATAAATGGATTGAGGAATCCAACGTGAACCTATTTTAAACTCAATATCTGCCAGATGAATCCGTGGAGGGCGAACAGATTCTAACAAATCTAAAGCATAGGACCAGTCACAATCTTGATTGTTTTCCTCCACTAATAGTTGAACTACTTCTATCTTGTTGAGAATATCTCCTGATAAAAACTGATTCTTAGAAAGATATTTTCTTTCTCCTCTTAAATAGCTTTCTGGATCCATTAAAATCTGGTCTCCTAACTCATCTAAAATAGCAGCTTGGCTATGTTCAGGATAAATTGATACCATATAGTCTAAATCAACACCTCTACCATCCGATAAACTGGAGTTTAAGGCATCTAAAGCCGTTGAAACTCTTGCAATCACCCTCTCTGGCCTAACCAATGCTTTCTCAAAGGCTAAAGATTTTTTATATTTTACTTTCTGACTTTTAGAATCAATGTATTCATCTTCTAAACTAGCTAGTAAGGAATACTTATCGTCACTATCAAATAAGTTCCGATTAACGGACGCATTCAAGTATCCAAATTGACTTACAAAACGGTCATATTCACGATTGAGTTTACTAAGTAATACCTGAAAATCTGTTCGACTATAATCTGGATGACGTTGAATTTCAATTAAGGATTGATAGGTTTCTCTCAAATCAACCATTCCCCTAATGCGACTAATGTCCTTATCTGATAAGGGGCTTTCATAAAATACAGTTTTTTTGAACAAGCCCTTATATTTCCCTCTTTTACTCGCTTCTTCTGACTTGTAAACATCTAGTGCTTCCTCATCTGTCAAATGAAGTTGTACGAATCGATCTATTTTATGTTCAGACAAAGAACTGTCCCAGGTTTTAAAATCTCCCTTCTCGTCTACATAATAACTAATTTCGTCTACTTTTGAACTTTTTCGAATACCATGCGTATCTCGGTAATAAATTTGATTTCCCTCATATCCAAAAGAATAGAGCGCTAAGTCCTCACGTATATGACTTGGGATAGAATTATCCACTTCTTCTTGGATAAAAACAGGTGCTTTCAAAGAATTGTCAATTTGTTTAGGTGCTTCCACATTCTCTAATGCTTTCATTATGTCAGTAGATAATGTTTCTGAACCCCCCTTAACATTGAGAGTTCCTCCATTAAAATTACGTACCTCATATTCACCCAAAACTTGTGTATTGTATTTCCCATCAAAATAAGGATTGATCCAGACACGCTTATCCTCCTCAAAGAGAATAGAGCCACTAAAAACAAGCTCATCTTCATTAAGATTCTTTGCTTGATCCTTTTGAAAGAAGAGGAGATCTGTGGTCACTCGAGTACCTGCAATCTTTTTAAAAGCCGTATCCGGCAAACGAACTCCCCCTAAAAAATGAGTGTTGGATTTAATCTCTTGTAAGACATTATCTGTCCGCTTATCCATTGTCCCAATAGATGAGATAATCGACACTTGTCCTCCGTCTCTTACTAAATCAAGTGAGTGTTTGACAAAGTAATCATGAATCATATAAGGTTTATCATAGTTTTTATCGGCAATGCGAAAATTTCCAAAAGGAACATTCGTTAAGACTAAATCAAAACTATTATTTTGATAGGGCACTTCTTCAAATCCTCGCACTTCAATATGGGTATTGGGGTGGAGTTGTTTTGCGATTGCGCCTGTCACACTGTCTAATTCAACCCCATAGAGTTCTGATTTCTCTCGTATACTTCTAGGTATAGCCGCAAAGAAGTTCCCAGTCCCCATAGAAGGATCTAATATCCTTCCTCCCTCAAAACCATCATCCAGTAGCTTTTGCCAAATCTGGCGAATAATCATTGGGTCTGTATAATAGGCTGTGAGAGAACTTTGTTTCATAGTGGAGTATTCTGATTTACTTACTAAACTCTTAAGAGTTAAACGTTCTGTTTCATACTTTGGATTGAGTTCATCGAAAAATTCATTGGCAAGACCACCCCAGCCGACATACTTGGCTAGTAGCTCTTGTTCTTCTGGATTCGCTTGTCGTCCCTCTTTTTCTAATCTTTTAACAAGTTCAATTACGGCGATATTCGTTTCAATCTTTTCTCGATTTGTCTTAGGATAAAAGTCCTCTAAATTATCTGGAAAAACAAAATCTTGAACAGGGACATCCGTCTCTTCTATGCCTACAATAAGCGTTTCTGTTTCCTTATCTGTTTCCTTATCTGTTTCCTTATCCTTTTCCTTTTCATTTTCTTCTTCCAGGTAGGAAAACAAATCTATTTCCTGACTTTTACTTGATGAATCCATCTCAATCTCTGAATCTTCTTTTTTAAGTTCTACATGAGACAATACTTGTTCAATCTCTTCCAAACTGTTCAAGTATAAGATAGGATTCTCTTCAAATAACTGCTTGGAATCATTGAATAGCTCTAGGCGAACTAAGTCATTTAACTGTGCATTTTCAATCGAAACCAACTGAAATACTTGTCCTTTATAACTTACTTGTGAACCAATCGGATATTCCCTCAAAGCTTCTTCTACAATTTTATCTACTTTAGATAGGGAATGAACTTCCACATTTTCTTCTACCTGGTCAATATTATCTAAAGGTAAGACTGCTTCCTCTACTTGCTTAGACTTTTCGCTTCTAGCTTTTACATCATCAAAATGAGTAATAATCTTCAGCTTTTGTGTCAGTGGGAGTTGTGTGTAGTTTTCTTCATGATGGACAAGATCCGTAACGGTATCTAAAGTAGCCATTAATTCAGAACCCAAATAGGCTAGAACATCTTCTTCTTTTTCTTCAAAATGAATCTCAAGAACCTCTTTTTTTAGTTCTTTGGAATCAACCATTAGAAGAAACTCCTCTATATCTCTACTAATACGGTCAGATAGATTATTCGCAACCCGATAGACATTGACTAAATTGACATCCTGATTCTGATGAAAGATAAGCTCACTTAATGGTGTTAGCTTCTCTTTTTCAGATTGGATATAAAATCGAGTGGAAAGGTTATAGGTTGCGACTTCTAGCACCAAGTTTTTCTCAAAATTACTTAATTGAGATAATTTACTTAGACCTGCTTGTCCAAAATTTCTTGTGTAACTTTCTAAATCGGCGACTGAAGAACCTCATCTTGACCTTCCATTAGAAGATGAGTCCATTTATCTAAGGTATTTCCAGCATAGGAATCATACAAAAGCGTCAAACGATGAAAAAGATAGCCTAGTAAGATACCTAACAGTGAGAATAGTAGGAATTTCTTTCCACTGTACATCATCTCACCATCTCTTTCTGTTTGACGGCCCCTTCTTGTCTAAAGATTATTTGGGATTTAGCTTCATCAATTGCATCGTCTAATGACTGATCCATGGTAAAATCAGCTAATTTCTCCGGATCATTAACCATTTTTTCTAACAGATGGTCTAAATGATTGTCTAGAATTGAACGGTCTTTCGTGTAGAAATGTAGAGAATCCCCTTGCCAAGCAATGGCTAAAGGAATCTCTTCTTTTTCTAAAAAAGCTTTAAACTTCTCTATATCAATTGGTTTGTCTAAAAAATCTTTTTTCAGATTAATCGTATCAATCGCATAGGGAGATTGTAGCAATTCTTCTAATTTCTGTACTCCTATCTTATAGGCAGAATCCTGTGATAAAGCCTGACGTCTAGACCATTCTAGAATCTTTAAGAGACTTTTTACAGTAAATAAAAGACTACGCTCAGCATATTGAACTGCCATTCGTTCCTGTTGTTCAGAGGACATCTGATGCCTCCTTCTTCACAAATAGCAGCTTTCCTTCTTTATAGCGATAAGCTATCAATTTCTGACGTTGCTTAATCGACTTGACAACCTGCAGTAGATCTCTCGAATAAGGTTCTCGAAGAGTAACTTCTACTGCTTTCCCATCAACGATACCAACACGTTTAAATTCAATGTAGTCTTTTTTGAGATGTCCTAAGCCCATACCAAAAGGAAAGTGATGAATCAACTGGATGGTACAACCACCTTTATTTCCCATTTGTTTCAAATCATACAAGTTTACTACCTTCATGATTAACTCCTTTATCTAGTTTGTCGCATCGTTTAAGTCTGGTAACGATAAACTCCGTGTCTGTTAGAAAATTCTCACACACGTCTTGTGCCAGTTGCCCTTCACAGGGAAATACTCTCAGTCCCTACTTACACAGGCACGCTAATCAAGACGGAGTGGATTCAATTTTCAAAGAACAGGTAGCTTTATTATAGATAAGAGTAGTTGAAATTTTTATCACATTTTTTATTTTTCTGTAGAGCTAAATTCATACTAAACAAAGGTTTTGAAATAAAAGACTAACATTGTTACATAACGTTAGCATTTCATTTCCCTAAAACAAGCTAATTTGGTCTAAAAAAGCAGCAAACTATACACCAGTAGGTTCCAAACCAAATGTAGCCCCATACTACCCCATAAGTCCGATTTATAGCGTACCATCCCTAAAAACATTCCCAATGAAACATATAAACACCAAGCTAGAATGGTTCCTGGATGATGAGCTAAGGCGAACAAAACACTTGTCAAAGCAACTCGAATATCTAATTTTCTAACCAAGTTCCATAAAATTTCTCTATACAGAAATTCCTCAACCATACTCGCATTGATTAAAAACAATAAAAATGAAAACCAATGAACCTGATGTTGTAGGCCAATTAAGTTTGCTTGATTCGTGCTTCCTTGAGCATGGATTAAGCTAAAACATAGACTTATAATCAGTAGGCTAACGAATCCAATTCCAAGCCATTTCATCCTAGTTTTCATATTGACCTTGACCACTTGTTTTCGTTGACCATACATCCATAAAAAAGAAATGAGTGACGCACCATAGAGAATCTGTAGTATAGTTAACTCACCGATACAAAGAAATTTCAGTAAGTATAAGGAAACCAATAGGACATTTACTTGTTGGAATATATAAACTGGAATGATTCTTTTCATAGTTACCTCCGAAATAAATCTTCATAATCTAAATCTAATACCTGCACAATCCTTTCTACCCATGGACTTTGAGGCATTCGTTGTTCCATCTTATAGTGGCGAATCTTTTGATACAAACGATTCAATTCACTTGGATAGTGAAACTCTCCCGCAAACATTTTTCTGGTTAACTCAATCCAGCTGATATTTCTTTCAGCCAAAATAATGGACAGGTTCTCCCAAAATCGTTCAGCCATATTGCTTCTCCTTTAACTTGATAAATAATGTGTTTGTGCCATGTAAATCAATTGTTTCGTATCTCTTGGCAATAAAGCTCTAGCCTCTTCCAAATTCAGATTTGGATAAACTCTCTTATTTGAAACCGCAAGAGGAAGTCTAATAGTTAGTTCAGGATTTTTTAATATCATTTCAATGAAATCCGATAATCTTAAATTGTCACGGTTCTTAAATCGTAATAAATTAGGAGATAAAAACTCAAAACAATCTGAAGAATAGCTCATCATCTCAATTAATTTGTCCTTTGTCATTTCAGAAATCGAATGACAAGATACCTCTATTCCGTAGTTTTGAAAGAAATCCATAAGAAGTTGATTTCTATGGTTATTTTTACTTAGATAGAGATCAATCATGGGAAACCTCCCAAAGATTCGGTTCCATTTGATATTCTGATACGATTAAGGAATCCAATAAATTTGCGAAGTTAATCGGTTGCTTGTCTTCATCATAAGCTTTTACAGTTACTTGGGTTGTAAGTATTCCCTCTTTTCCCTCGGCTCGATAGCCTTGCCCATATAAAACAAAAACAAGATTATGATTATCATCTACAAAGGCATCAGCTCCGTTCTTTATATCCTGACTTTCAAGGAATTCCATAATGTTTTGAAGATAGGATTCGTAAAATAGGGGGTAGTTGTGTTTTTTATGGTAATCATCTAAAAATGTCACCTCAAACTCACATGGATAATTGGGCATCAAAAATATTTGTTCATCCAGCTGTCTGATTTCTGCATCATGTAATTCTGTTTCTAATTCATCACAATCTAGTATTGACTCTTTATTTAAAGCTTTCATCTTTTTCCTCGATTTCTTTTAATTTCTTTGCGATTGCGGCAATCACAGGAACGGTTACACTATTACCAGCTTGTTTATAGAGCTGACTATTACTAGAGACTTTTCTAGCAGCTTCAAAAGCCCAATCAGGAAAGCCCTGCAGTCTAAAACACTCTTTAGGAGTGATTCGTCGTATTGAGCATATCCTTTTTTCGTTGCTTCCCGTACTTTTAGAAATTGTATTGGTTCTGGAATTAGTATTTTGGGGATTTTATCTCCTCCTTGCATCGTAGTCAATGTTGGAGATAAGCCCTCACTTCCATAGACTCGACCAGTTTCCTTAAAGCTAGTTGGTAAATCTCCAACAACGACAATACCATGGCGATCCTGAGTATTTAAAGTAAACATCGGCTCTTGGTTTTCCTTAAATCCTTCTCCTTTTCCACGAACTAAGGTTGGCGCAAGACCTTCTGAATAATAGACTTTACCACTCATTCCACTTTTCGATGGATTCAAATTTCCTAGTACTTTCAAAGTCTCAGAGTTAGTTGCTTGACCTTCTCGTCTGAAAGGAAATAGGAGTCTGGTACCTTTCTTTCTAGAATGTCCGATAATAAACACCCTCTCTCTGTTTTGGGGAACGCCAAAATCCTTACTGTTAAGCACCTGCCACTCAACATCAAACCCCAACTCATCAAGTGAGGTAAGGATTGTGGTGAACGTCCGTCCCTTATCGTGATTGAGTAGGCCTTTAACATTTTAAAGAAAAAGAAAACGTGGTTGGATTTGTTTGGCCGCCCGAGCAATTTCAAAGAACAAAGTGCCTCTAGTATCTTCAAATCCCAATCGTCTTCCTGCGATTGAAAATGCTTGACAAGGGAATCCCCCACAGATGATATCGACTTTCCCTCTAAGTTTTTTAAATTCGTCATCTGAAACATCTCGTATGTCATGAAATTCTATTTCTCCTTCCGTTTGAAAAATGGACTTATAAGATTCTCTAGCAAATTTATCAATCTCACAAAATCCAATACACTCGTGTCCGACACTTTCCATTCCAAGTCGAAAGCCACCGATACCTGAAAATAAATCAATAAATCTCACTTCTTGATCACCCCTTTCTTATCGACTATCATTGTCAGAACTGTCACTCCACTTGAAATTAAAATGAGCATAACTAATATCCACTCGATTGGCGACATTTTAACCACCTCCTTTTCTAACACGGTTATTCCAAACAGAATACAAGCCGTTAAACACAAATTCAGCAAGTACTTCCGCAAGTCTAACAAAGCGAACATTGTCAAGAGCATACTGATAGATTCTTTCAAAGTCAGTCATAGCAATTTCACTGGCTGTTTCAGAAAAACCCTCTCGTCTAAATTGATCTTGCACCAATCCCCAAATATAATCTCGATCATATTTTGTGACCTTTTCTACTTTTCTTCTCAAAATAGGTTGAGAATTCCTTTCTTCCTCATCCTCAATAAATAAAGAATCAGTCTCACTATATTTAGTCTCACTAACTTCAGTCTCACTAGGGGCCGAATAAGATACGGGGGCCGTTTCATTTTCATCCTGCCCTAGTCTTTTTTTAACACTAGGCCTGTTCGAACTAGCTACTGGGGTAGAAGACAACTCCCCTAAATAAATCTTATTAGCGAGTCTCCCTTTCTCACTTGAAGACTGTTGGACTTCATCAATTAAGTCATATTCTTTAAGAACTTTTTTGATTGATAGTAGTTTTGACTTCGAACAACCTAACAGCCTCATCAGTTTAGAATTAGAAAATACTAAATAGACCGCTCCTTCTTCGTCTATCCAACCACGACTGAGAGATAATTCTAAACGATCTTTTAAAATAGAATAAGCTACCTTTACTTCTAGTTTCATATCCATATATTTCTCATCCTCAAAAAGAATTTTAGGTAATTTATAATACCGTTCTGAAGTTTGGTATTGATTTGCGGTAATTCGTTTCATAGCGCTCCTCCAAGTTCTTTGAGTATTAAATCTCCACTTGATTCCAATCGAACCAAGCCACTTTTTTCCAATTCAGCCATAAGAGAGATGGCTTCAACAATATCAATTCCCATTTCACGTACTAAAAATGAAATGACAATATAGCGTGATGATTGTAATTCTTTTGTCATTTTCCCTCCTGAAAATAAAAAAAGGAGAACAATATTCAATTGTTCTCCACGATAAATTTGTTAAAAAGAAAAACCCTGCCAAATTAATTTTTGGTAGGGTTTTTGGTAGGAAACTAAATTAATTTATCAGTTTCTAAAATGTGTTCACGATTCTAAAAGGCTGATACTATAGTATTCCGATTTCTAATTGGTATATGCCTCTTATTTAAGAGTAACTGAAGCTCCAGCTTCTTCCAATTTAGCTTTGATTTCTTCAGCTTCTGCAGTTGCAACGCCTTCTTTAACAAGTGCTGGTGCACCGTCAACAAGTTCTTTAGCTTCTTTAAGACCAAGACCTGTGATTTCACGTACAACTTTGATAACGCCAACTTTTTTGTCGCCTGCAGATGTCAATTCAACGTCGAATGAATCTTTAGCAGCACCAGCATCAGCAGCACCAGCTGCAGCAACAGCTACAGGAGCAGCTGCAGTTACACCAAATTCTTCTTCGATAGCTTTTACAAGGTCGTTCAATTCAAGGATTGAAGCTTCTTTAATTTCAGCAATAATGTTTTCAATGTTCAATGCCATTGTTATTTCCTCCAAATATGTTTTTTATTTATAATAGTTTTTTCGTAGCTATGCTACGCTGCGTAGCTTAAGATTAAGCTGCGTCTTCTTTGTTGTCTGCAACCGCTTTGACTGCAAGAGCAACGTTGCGCACTGGCGCTTGAAGTACAGAAAGGAGCATAGAAAGAAGTCCTTCGCGGTTTGGAAGAGTTGCAAGTGCAAGAATCTCTTCTTTAGATGCGACAGCGCCTTCGATTGCACCACCTTTGATTTCAAGTGCTTCAGCGTTTTTAGAAAAGTCGTTCAAGATTTTCGCTGGTGCGATAACATCTTCGTTAGAAAATGCTACTGCAGATGGTCCAACAAATACTGATGCAAGTTCTTCAAGACCAGCTTTTTCAGCTGCACGACGTAAGATTGAGTTTTTAATGACTTTATACTCAACTTCGTTTCCACGAAGCTCACGACGAAGAACTGTATCTTGCTCAACTGTCAAACCACGAGCGTCAACAACGACGATAGATGCAGCAACTTTCATTTTTTCAGCTACTACGTCAACTAGTTCCGCTTTTTTAGCAATAATTGCTTCACTCATTAGTGTGTTCACCTCCGTAATTATTTTGCTTGGGGAATTTTTCCAAAAGAAAAACGCGCCCAAACCTAGACACGAAAGTACAATACGCTTCTTTTTACATGATACGTTTTGTCCTCGGTAGGATACTTATGAGTCGAGCTCCCCTACTGTCTTAGGCAGTTTTTTCAAACCGTATATAAGTATAGCATAGTCAAAAAAAGAATGCAAGATTTTTGCAAACTTTTTTTAAAATTTTTCGTGATTTTTCTTTTAAAGTTCTACTGTCAGGACTTGGCCTTGCTTAACAACCTGTTCTCCAGCGATATAAACATCATCTACATCACTGGATTTAACTGCATAAACCAGGTGAGAAAGCATATTTTCTTGGGGTTGGAGATGGATTTTCCCTTGTGGTTGAATGACCAGAAAATCTGCTTGCTTGCCAACTTCAAGACTCCCAATCTGTTCTTCCATTCTAAGAACCTTAGCTCCTTCGATTGTCAGAGCCTTGAGAGCTGTTTCGATAGGAAATTGGCTGGCATCTCCACTTTTCATCTTCTGAAGAAGGGCTGCAGTCCGTCCTTCCTCAAACATATCTAGATTGTTATTGGAAGCAACTGAGTCAGTCGCAATACCAACCGCTACTCCTGCTTTTTGGAGTTGGATGATTGGAGCAATTCCTGAGGCCAGTTTGAGGTTACTGATAGGATTGTGGGCAATAGCCACTTGAGAGGTTGCCAAACGTTCAATTTCTCGCTCGTTTAATTCGACCCCGTGAGCAAAGACAGAGGGATGTTCTAAGTAACCCAGTTCTTCTAGAAAAGCAAGAGGACGTTTACCGTACCGTTTCAGGATAATTCCTGACTCCTCCTTGGTCTCCGCTACATGAATATGAACAGGAATATTCAGCTCTTTTGCCATATCTAAACTTTCTGCCAGTAAGTCTCTACTACAGCTGTATGGAGAATGTGGGGCTACCATAACCTTGAAATTTGGATTTTCATATCCTATGATTATCTCGATAATAGCTCGTGTTCTGCTTATAGTTTCAGCAGTTGTCTCTGCCTCTGAAGAAAAGAGGGTAGGTGAGAAATAACAACGCATTTTGGAAGTTTTCACTGCCTGATAAATCCGTTCAATATCCACACCATTGGGATTATACATATCATTAAAGGTTGTTGTTCCTGACTGGAGCATCTCTGTCAGAGCTTCTTTGACCGCCTTGGTCGTCATGTCGGGAGTAAACTCAGCTTCTGCTGGCCAGATATAGTCATTGAGCCATTCATGAAGATTGCTATCATCTCGAATCCCTCTCAAACCTGTCATAGCAGAATGGGTGTGGCAATTGACCAAACCAGGCATGATCCAGGCTCCCTGATAGTCTATAATCTGCTCAGCTTGCTCTAAAATCTCTGACTTATCTTGACCGACATAGACGATTTGAGAACCCTTAACAGCTAAGATTCCATCTAGATAGACATGGAAATCTTGGTCACAAGTCACGATATTTACATGCTGAAAGACTTTCATACTAGGCTCCTTTTCTAAAAGATAATTTATACTTCTCTTCAAACCACGTCAGCTTCACCTTGCCGTAGATATATGGTTACTGACTTCGTCAGTCTTATCTACAACCTCAAAACAGTGTTTTGAGCTGACTTCGTCAGTCTTATCTACAACCTCAAAACAGTGTTTTGAGCTGACTTCGTCAGTCTTATCTACAATCTCAAAGCAGTGCTTTGAACAACCTGTGGCTAGCTTCCTAGTTTGCTCTTTGATTTTCATTGAATATTACAATGGATAATTTTTCTAGCTATTGTAACAAAAAAGTCACCCGAAGGCAACTTTTTTTGTCCATAAGATTTCAAAATAGAAAGGATTATTCAGAGCTGAAAGCTGCAGCTTGCTGCATTTGATAATACTTGCCCTTTCGAGCCATGAGTTCTTGATGATTGCCATACTCAACAATATCTCCATCCACCAAGACTAGAATCAAATCCGCATCCTGAATGGTTGACAAGCGGTGGGCGATGATAAAGCTTGTGCGCCCCTTCATGAGTTTGGCAAAGGCATCCTGTACTAGAACTTCTGTCCGTGTATCGATGGAAGAAGTCGCCTCGTCTAAGATGAGAATCTTTGGAATAGCCAGAAAGACTCGCGCGATGGTCAAGAGCTGAGCCTGACCGACAGAGAGAGATTCTCCAGCATTTTCCAACTTGGTATCGTAACCCTGGGGCAACTGTTGAATGAAAAAGTCGGCATTGGCTGCTTTTGCCGCAGCAATCACCTGCTCCCGACTGGCTTCAGGATTTCCAAAGGCAATATTGTCATGAATGGTTCCTTGCTTGAGCCAGGTTTCTTGGAGCACCATGCCAAACTGCTGGCGTAAAGAGGAACGACTATAGTCATAAATGGATTTCCCATCCAGCAAGATATCTCCTGAGTTAATGGGATAAAAACGCATAAGAAGATTGATAAGAGTTGATTTTCCAGCACCAGTCGGACCAACAATAGCCACCTTGCTACCAGCTGGAATATTAATTGATAAATCATTTATCAAAATTTTTTCAGGATTGTAGCCAAAAGAAACATGTTTAAAGGAAATTGCTCCCTTAACTTGGTCACTGGTCAAGACTTCCTTACCACTTTTAGCCACCTCAGGACTTTCTAAGACAACATAGACACGTTCTGCACAAGCCAAGGCACTTTGCAATTCGGCTAGAACTGAGGAAATATCGTTAAAGGGCTTGGTATACTGCTGAACATAGTTCAAAAAAGTCACCAAACGACCAATGGTCAAGGTGGATCCCATCATAATGCGATAAGCTCCTACCCCAGCTAGAAGAGCATAAATGAGCGCATTAACAAAGCGAGTCGAAGGATTGACCGTTGAAGAATAAAAGATGGCTGATTGAGAATAGCTTGCGTAGTTGTCATTAGCCTCACGCAGCCTTTGGATAAACTCTTCCTGAGCATTGAAAGATTGAATAATAGTCTGTTGGCTCAACGATTCTTCAATCAACTGAGTCTGAATCCCCCTCGTCTCTGTTTGCTTCTGAAAGAGATGGTAAGAGCGTTTGGCAATAAAGCGTGAAATCACCATAGACAGTGGCGTTAACAACAAGACCAAAAGAGTCATGAGGAGATGAATTTGAAGCATGGCTAGAATACTAACCAATATCATTAAGACGCCAATAAAAAATTGGTTAAAAATCATGGTCAAACCAGCTGCCAACTGTTCTATGTCCGTGGTCACCCGACTGACCATTTCTCCACTTCCTTGTCGATCCACAAAGGCAATCGGTAAACGATGGAATTTATGAATTATTCGCTCTCGCAAGTCCCTAGTATAAGAGAAGATTAGACGATTATAAAAGAGAGGATTGACCCACTGCACAAGAGTATTTCCTATGACCACCAAAATCATCTGAATGAAAATTTGCCAAAAAACTGGTGAAGAGCCAGTCACTAGGACTTGGTCAATAACCTGCCCAATCAAGATAGGTAGGTAAATCGATAAACTAACTTGGGCAATCGTTCCTAGAAAGGCTAGAAAAAGGAGGAAGGGATGACTTGCTAAATCTTTGGCCAAACGTTTGAGCGTCTGATTTGCAGTTTGTCGTCTCATGCTAGTCCTCCTTTCCATGTTGGGATGCATTGATTTCGCGATAGACTTGACTCGATTTCATCAAGTCCTCGTGCTTGCCGATAGCTAAGAGCTCACCTTTTTCCAAGAGAAGAATCTGGTCAGCCATCTGCAAAGTCGAGGTTCGTTGAGAAATCAAGATTAAGCTCGTGTTTGGCAAATTTTCTCGGATAGCTTTCAAGAGCTTGGACTCCGTAATGGTATCCAACGCGGAGGTAGCATCATCTAGGATAAGGAACGGAGCTTGGCGCAAGACTGCACGTGCGATAGACAGCCTTTGTTTTTGTCCACCTGAGAAATTTCGACCTCCTGCCTCAACTAGGGCATCCAAGAGTCCTTCCTTTTCACTAACAAAATCCTTAGCTTGCGCAATTTCCAAGGCCTGCCAAAGTTCTTGGTCCGTTACTTCTTGATTGAAACCTAGAGTCAGGTTGGAACGAATGGTTCCTTTAAAGAGCTCGACTTTTTGAGGCACATAGGCAATCCAAGACCGCCACTGCTCTAAATTACGAGGACTACGTCCATCTCGATAAGGGTAAATGCTCCCCTTGTCTGCTGGATAAAGTCCAAGGATGAGTTGCACCAAACTTGATTTACCGGAACCTGTTCCCCCAATAATACCAAGGATTTGCCCTTGAGTCATATCAAAGGAAATATCTCTCAGAGAAGGCTGAGCCGCATCAGGATAGGTAAAGGTCAGTTCTTGAACTTGTAAAACCTGATTACTGATAGCTTGCTTTTGTTCTAATTTTGAATGAATATCTTCTGGAGCCTCAGCAAAAACTTCCTCGATTCGCTTGGCAGAGATATAGGACTGGTTGAGAGAATTTATCAGCATGGCTAGCTTGACCAATTCCACCAAAATCTGTAGGAGATAGTTGATGAGGGCAATAAGAGCACCTTGACTGAGTAAGCCTCCTTGTATAGAAATATAGCCCTGCCAGATGATAACGAGAAGAGTTCCATTGACAATCAGATAGGTCAAAGGTGTTAATAAACTAGACCAGAAACCAGTTTTCTCTTGTAATCTAGCATAGACTTGGTTAAGGGTTTGAAAAATCTGTAACTCTCGTTTTTCTTGCCCAAAAGCACGAATAACTCGCATCCCTTGTAATTGCTGGCGCGTTTCCTGAACCAGTTGGTCCGTTTTCTTTCTGAGAACACTGTAGAGAGGATTGACCAGTCTAGAGAGCCCTACGATGACAATGGTCAAAATGACAACCATAACTAAAAACCAGAAAGTCAACTCAGCTGAGATTCGATAGGCCATAAAGATAGCCCCAAAAACGATAATAGGCGCTCTCAAAAAGAGACGCAGGAATTGATTGATACCAGTCTGAATCTGGTAGGTATCCGAAGTCAAACGAGTCACCAAGCTAGAAGTGGTCAGACGGTCTCTATTGTCCTTGGGCAATGAAAGAATATGACGATAAAGATCGTTTGTCAATTCTTTGGCAAATCCTACCGCTGCCTTGGCTGAGTAAAACTGAGCTACCAAGGCCACCACAACGCCAATCACTGCAAAGATAAGGAGCAGACCAATCTGCATCCAGAGATGTCCTTGATTTCTCTGAGGCAAGGACTGGTCAACAATCCCAGCAATCACCATGGGAACCAAAAGCTCAAAAACAGCTTCTAACAGCTTGAACAAGGGGGCTAAAATTGATTCCTTGATGTAGGGTTTGAAGTAAGATAATAGGTGTTTCATAAATCCCTTCTATTAGTATTCTAGAAATGAAGAAAGTGGGAAGCGCCCACCATCTCCGTTTTATTTGTTTAAGTAAGGCAATAAATAGCCATATCCTGCCTCTTCCATCTCATCCTTGGCCACAAAGCGCAGAGAGGCAGAGTTGATACAGTAACGGAGACCACCTAACTCCCGAGGGCCATCTGTGAAAACATGCCCCAAGTGAGCATTACCTGACCGAGAACGAACCTCGATACGTTCCATTCCATGGCTCAAGTCCTTGTAATAATGAATCAATTCCTTGGAAATCGGACGGCTAAAACTTGGCCAACCACATCCTGAGGCAAACTTATCCTTGGCGAAAAAGAGTGGCTCACCAGTCGTGATGTCTACATAAATCCCTTCTTCAAAGGTTTGGTCATAGGCATTGGTAAATGGAGCCTCTGTAGCAGTTTCTTGGGTAACACGATAGGACTCTTCAGTTAAACTTTCCTTCAACACTTCTTGACTAGGCTTTTCATAGTTTGCTGCATCAATCAATGGCTTCTCAGCATCGGTCACATCGATATGACAATAACCAGAAGGATTTTTCTTAAGATAGTCTTGGTGGTAATCTTCAGCTAAAATATAGTGGCATAGTTTCTCCACTTCTACTGCAATCTTTCGACCCAGCATACGTTCCTGCTCCTGCACCACTGTGTAGATAGCTGGCAAGTCTGTTTCATCTTGGTAATAAATCCCAGTTCGATATTGGCGACCACGGTCATTCCCTTGTTGATTGATGGATAAGGGATCGATGACACGGAAATAATAAAGTAAAATCTCTCTGAGTGACACTGCCTTCTCATCATAAATTACCTGAACCGTTTCTGCATGGTCTGTTTCCTTGAGCAGCTGATAATTGGTCGTTTCGACTTGTCCATTAGCATAGCCGACACTGGTTGCTAGCACTCCAGAAATGCGTGAAAAATATTCCTCTAGACCCCAAAAACAACCAGCTGCTAGATAAATTTCTGCCATCTTTATTTCTCCTTTATCAAGTTTTTAACTCGAATTCTTTTCAAAAAAAGGATAGGAAGCCCTCTGGTCGAGAGTTTCCCCATCCTATCTTCTATTCTTTATTTTGCTTCGACACGGACACCTTGGGTATCAACCTTCAAGTCATGAAGCTTTCCTTTGAAGGGTTGCTTTTCCAATTCTGCCTTAATCGTTGGCATCTTGTCATGAGAAGCCAAGACCATAACTGTCGGCCCAGCACCAGAGAGGTAGGTTGCATAGGCACCATTTTCTTTGGCTACTTGCTTAATCGTCGCAAATTCTCTCACCAAGTCCTGACGATAGCGCTCGTGGAAGAGGTCTCCCTCGATTGCTTGCCCAGCAGTCGCCATGTCTCCTGCCAACAAGGCCGCAACCGCCACATTGGCGATAGAACTAGCTGCAACAGCTTCCTTATAGGACAATTTCTTAGGCAAGACACCACGACTGTCTCGAGTACGCAATTCATAGTTTGGAATGTAGGCTAGGAAATCACACTCTGGGAAGTCTGCTACGATAGCAGAAACTTGTCCATCAACAGAGCTTGCAATAACGAGATTACCATAAATGGCTGGAGCCACATTGTCAGGATGCCCTTCAATCTTGGTCGCTAACTGCAATTTTTCATGGTCTGACAAGTTGAGCTGGCCCAGTTGGTTGGCTAGTTCAATCCCAGCAACAATAACAGAACTGGAAGAACCCAAACCACGTGCCAAGGGAACATCACTAGTCATTTTTAAACGTCTTGGTTGCAAGTCTGGTACAATTTGCAAAGCAATTTTGAGCAAGAGATTACGATCGTCATGTGGAATCCATTTGCCAATCTGGTGTTCAATCAGCCACTCATCTCGTTCTTCACATACCTCAATTTGAAGATACTTGGTTACAGCTACACCGACCGAGTCAAATCCTGGCCCGATATTGGCACTGGTTGCAGGTACAATAATCTTCATCTTATTCTCCTAGCACCTTGAAGGTATTCAAGAGGTCGAATTCTGAAACCTTCTTCAATTCAGCTGAGACATTTTCAAACTGGGCTTTATTAATCTTGTGTGTGATGATCACGACACGCGCCTTGTCACCTTCTTTTCCATCTTGAAGGATTTGCTTGAAGGAAATATCTTGGGCATTAAAGATTTCAGCCAACTTCAAGACCTGACCTTTTGAGTCTGGAGCCAAGATTGAGAAGTAGTAGTTTGCTTTGACATCTTCTGGATTAGCCAAGACCAAGTCACGACTGTATTCGTTGAAGTCTTTACCGATGGTACCGTCATTCAAGCGACGAACGATACGGACAATATCTGCTACAACACTTGTTGCAGTTGGTTTTTGACCCGCACCTGGTCCGTAGTACATAGACTCACCAATACCAATAGATTCTATAAAGACAGCGTTCATTACGCCATTCACACTGGCAAGTGGATGCGCTTTAGGAAGGAAGGTTGGAGTCACTTCTGCAGCAATTCCTGAAGGAGTTTCCTCGATAGAACCAACCAATTTCACTACATAACCAAGGTCTTGGGCTACAGCTACATCTTCAGGTGTGATGTTACGAATTCCCTTGTGGGCTACGTCATCAAAGGCAACCTTCATACCAAAAGCAAATTGGCTCAAAATAACCATCTTGTAGGCTGCATCAATCCCATCCACGTCATTTGTCGGGTCACTTTCTGCAAATCCTAGACGTTGCGCTTCCGCAAGAGCATCATCGTAAGACCAGCCTTCTTCCACCATCTTGGTCATCATGAAGTTGGAAGTTCCGTTGACCACGCCAAGCACGCGCGTGATTTTATCAGAAGCCAAGGAATTTGCTAAAGTACGAAGAATTGGAATCCCACCAGCTACTGCTGCTTCATAGTAAAGTGCTACCTTGTTAGCTTTAGCGATTTCTAACAATTCTGCACCATGGACAGCCAAAAGGTCCTTGTTAGCAGTAACAACGTGTTTTCCAGCTTCGAAGGCACGAGTGATAAAGGTTTTAGCAGGTTCGATACGCCCCATCAATTCCACTACGATCGTAATGTCTTGATCTGACAAAATGTCATCCACATTGGTTACAAAGTTAAAGTCATTCCCTGCTGCAAGCAAGCGATTCTTTTCATCTTCATCCTTGACCAACACCTTAGCAACTTCAATCTCTGAATGTGCCGATTGATTGATTTTTTTTCCATTTTCCTTTAGGAGGAAAGGCACACCACTTGCAACGGTACCAAATCCTAGTAAAGCAATTTTAACTGTCATGTTTGTCTCCTCGAAATTTTCTAATATAGCCATTATAACAGAATTTTGTGAAAATTCCTATTATAGTAAATCACTATTTCAGTCTAGAAAAGAAAAAACGAATCTGATGATTCGCTCTTCTTAAAATCTAGAAATAGCTTTCCAGAAATGATTATCCAATCTTTTGTAGATTGAGCACTGCATCATGATTCATCAAGACTTGACCATACTCCTGCAAGACTGAACGACTGATATCACTATCGTCCGCAAACTCACGCATACGAGCCAACAGCCAAGCTGGATATGGACTTGGATGATTTTCAATATCCACTAAAATGGTCAAATAATAGCGCTCATTCATCTTGTAGAGTTCAGAAGTTTCCATCTCAAAAGTCACTGTCTTGGCAAAAGTAACCAAGTCAGCCAACTTAGCAAAAGAAAGGATGTAATAGATGTAAGGCTCTTTCTTGCTATCAGCTTCTTGTTCAGCATGCTCTTGCTCTTCTTCCTTAGCTTCGACTTGCTCTAGAGATTGAATCGCTTCGATGTCATCCTTGGTTTTGTCTGCGATGCTTTTTTCCAAGGTTTTGATAAATTCATCTGGCGACATTTGGGCTAATTCTTCCATATCTGGTAAATCCGATAAGTCTTCAAAATCTAGATTTTGGTCAATCTTTGATTTGGTTACAAAGACATCTACCTTATCAGGTTTTGGAGTCACACGGAAGCTCAACATGCCTGTATCCAAAAAGCTCTCAGGCATCTCTAACTCATCCAAGATGGCATAAAAAAACTCTTCTGTTTTTTCTTGAGGAACGAGAAAGTCAGCAATCTCCATTCCTCGATCCATCAAATCTTCTAAAGACATCGTGATTTTTAAAGTTGTATCACTGATTTGTTTCATTTTCATTGCTAGTAACCTCATACTTTCAGTTCTATCTATTATACTAGATTTTTACGATTTTATCAAAAGAATGAAGCGAGAATGTGATATAATACTAGATATGATTTTAGATTTAAGAAAGAAAGTTCAATGAAAAATATAAAAGTAAATGCCTTGGCCAGCTTGCTGGTCAATATTCTCAATATCGTTTTTCCACTGATAACCAATCCTTATCTGACGCGGATTCTCAGCAAATCCAATTACGGTTATTTCAATACGGCCAATACTTGGGCAAGTTTCGTTATTCCACTTGCAGCCTTTGGGATATACAACTACGGGATTCGAGCTATCAGTAAGGTCAAGGATGACAAGAATAAAATCAACTACGTCTTTTCTAAATTGTTTTATATCTCGGTTTTCACCTCTCTCCTGACGACAGGTATCTACTTCCTCATTATCTTCTTTGACACTAGCATTGAGAATCTGAAAGTCCTCTACTACATCCTAGGGGCCCAAGCACTCTTCCAATTTCTCAATATCGAATGGATGAACGAGGCTTATGAAAACTATGCCTTCATCCTCTACAAAACATTAATTATTCGAATTACCATGCTGGTCGCTATCTTCGCCTTTGTTAAAACGGCAGATGATATCGTTCCTTATGCTATCGTTATGACAGCGACCACTATCCTCAACTACCTGCTCAGTTTTCTTTGGATTAAGAGAGAAGTTTCTTTTGTTAAGATTGGATTCGTCGAATTAGTCAAAGCATCTAAACCGCTCTTGACCATGCTACTCTTAGCGAACGCCAACATGCTCTATACCTTGCTTGATAGAATGTTTATCACCAAGGGACCGGATGAGAACTATATTTCTTATTATACAATTGCCTATAGTATCGTCATGCTGATTGCCAGTGTCTTGAGTGGAGCTATCAACGTCAGTATTCCGCGTCTTGGCTACTATCTTGGTAAAAAGGATTACAAGTCCTATAATTATCTCGTGAATCAAGCGGCATCCTTATTCTATTTCCTTATGGTTCCAACTAGTATCGGGATTATGATATTGGGGCGGTACGCAACTGTTATTTATTCTTCTGAAAAATATCTTGAAGCGGGTATCGTAACTAGCGTCTTCGCTTTTCGTACCATTATATGGGCTATTGAATTGATTCTTGGTAAACAGATTATCTTTATCAACGACCATGAAAATCGCTTAACTGCCTTCTACTTCCTCGGTGGTGGCGCCAATATACTATTAAATAGCATCTTGTATTTCAATAATATTTTTGCACCTGAGTATTACATCGCCACGACCATTATCGCAGAAGCTATCGTTGTTTTACTTGAAATTCATTTTATCAAGAAATACCAACTGATTAGTTTAAAAGAAATTTTTATAACCTTAGCACGTTATAGCCTCATATCCCTTGGTTTTATACCAATCTTCTATATTTTCAAGATGATTTTCCAAATCAATTCCTACACAGTAAACTTCAATATGATTCTCATGGTTCTTTCTACCGTAGCAACTTGTGGTATCTACTATCTCTTGACACTTTTTATCGCCAAGGATAAAACACTCCACTATGCACTGAACCTTGTACTTGCTAAATTAAAACAAAATTAAAAAATCCCCTACTGATAAATTAGTTACCAGTAGGGGATTTCTTCTTTATTCTTTTTCTCTCTTTTCAGAAGCGTTGGCTTATAGGTTTGAATCTTGTTTAGGTTGTTCAACAATAGAGGAATTAGCTTCTTGTTTCTATTCTGGCTTGACTACCTCGCTATTTATAGCAGCAACAGCCTGTTTCCAGATACCTTCTCCGTTTACTTTGTAACCATCAGGTGTTGTTGCGTTCTTCAACAAAGAACCATCAGCTTGGAAATAGTACCAATTACCATCAAGCCATTTCCAACCAGTTTGCATAGCTCCTGATTCATCAAAGTAATAATGATCACCATTTACTTTATGAAGGCCAACCAACATGATGCCATCTTCAGGATCTAGATAATACCAGACGCCTTTGTCTTTTATCCAACCAGTTTTCATGGCTCCATTTGATTCAAAGTAACGGTAATGATTATCAAACCATTTCCAGCCAGTTTGCATGGCACCAGATTTGCTAAAGTAATATTGCTTACCATCTACTTGATGGAGGCCGATTAACATAATTCCTTCTTTACCTTCAAGATAATACCAGGTATCACCATCTTTCAACCAACCAGTTTGGAGTGCGCCAGACGTATCGTAATAATGCCAAGAATCATTTGACCACTGCCATCCAACTTGCATAGTACCTGCTGAGCTGAAGAAATAGTTCTTACCGTCAATTTCTTTAGAGCTGACTGCCATGATACCTGTTTCTGGATCCAAGTAATACCATGTTTCTTTATCTTTCAACCAACCAGTTTTCATAGCACCTGAGTTCGTATAGTAGTACCAGCTATTGTCTTGCCACTTCCAGCCAGTCTGCATGGCACCACTAGCATTCAAATAGTAACGAACACCATTTATATCTTGTCTGCCAGTTAACATGATGCCATCTTTATCCAGATAATACCATGTTTCCTGATCCTTGACCCAGCCGGTTTTCATAGCTCCAGAACTTGCAAAATAGTTCCAGTGACCATCAACAAAGACCCAGCCAGTTTGCATGACACCTTCTTGATTAAAGTAGTACGTGCTTCCATTGATATTCTTTTTACCGACAGTCTCTAGCCCATCCTCATCATAGAAATACCAATCTGAATCAAGCTTTTGCCAAGTTGAAGGCTTACCTGCTGTTTGGAGTGCACCACTTTCGGTAAAGAACATCTTCTTGCCATTATAGACTTGATGTCCTGTTAGCATCTTTCCATCTGCCGCAAAAAGATATTTTTTCCCTCCAATTTCAGAGAGCTCGCTAAATCGTCTAGCACCATTCGATTGGATATAATACCAAGAGTTATCTAGCTTGAACCATCCACCAGTTTGCATTTTACCATTTTGGTTCAGATAGTAATCATTCCCCTTGGCATTTTCTCCCCAGTCGTCATTAAGGTGAAGCCAGCGGCCTGCTTGCATTTGTCCTTTTCCATTAAAGAAGTAAGTGGCTCCGCCAATCTCTTTCCAGCCGATAGCCATTTCCCCGTCAGACAAACGATATTTCCAATAGCCATCTTCTTGATACCATTTTTCGTCAACTACTGGGATATCAGGGAAGGTATTTGAAACATTAGCAAATCCTTTATCGCTAATATCAAAAACAGTAGCGTCTTGAGTTTGGCTAGCAGCATGAAGAACCTGAATATTTTTCTTCTGAAGGTATTCTCTGGTTGAAGCAACATTAATATCTCCACCAGTTGTCTGAATAATCATTTTTGGTGATAAGTTTTCAAGGAAATTAATTGTATTTGAAATTGTCGCATCATAATGGTGGTTCCATTTCATCATATCAACCTTGCCGATAACTGGACCTAACTTATCTTCTGCTCCTTCGGCATTATCCAAATCTCCACCAAGATAGATTCTCTTTCCTGCCACAGTCACTACTGAAACAATGGAGTTGGAGTTATCATCTCGAACTTTTTTCAGATTCCCGTCAGCATCATATTCATTCTTATAGTTGTAGAGCTGGATATCCATATCACCTAATTTTAGATGACTATCCTCATCTGAAATATTCTGAATAAGAGTAACTCCTCGTTTTTGAGCTGCTCTCAAAGCATTATCATAATTGAAAAGATTATCCCATAGCCCCCACTTTGCTGTGATTCGATCATCTGAATATTTTTTCAAATAAAACTTACCAACCTGATAACGATTGAGTATTTCGTCTGCTCCACCAATATGATCACTATGAACATGAGTTCCTATGATAAAATCTAATTTTTTAACACCTATTTCATCTAGGTGGCGAATCAATCTATCCTCTAATACTTGATAATTTCTCATAGAAATTCCCCAACGACTTGGATAGCGTGGGTCACTCCCATCAGGAAAATCATAGTCTTCTCCCATATCAATCAAAGCATAGTGACCATTGCTTTCCAGAAGGATGGCGTCACTCCCAGATTTTGCTTTAGTATTTATGAAATGGATACGATTGCCCGAACCTGCAGAGATAGTATTTGCATCTACTCCTTGCGATAACTGAATCAGCGCTAGAAAGAATACAAGAAAACTATACCCAACTAATTTTATTAACTGTTTATTTTTCATCTTGAAAACCCCTTTATTTTAAAAGATAAGAAACTTATACTAATCAATCCAATAATTTTTATCTCCTCCTGGCACTTGTTGCTCAATGGGTGGCGGACTCATATAGTTTTCTCCAAATTCGTAGACAAGTAATTCATGGTATTTTCTTGGAGCCTTCACTACAATATTTTCATACGGTACATCAATCAAATCATAGAGCCATTCTTTTTTGATTCCCTCTGAAAAGCTAGGATCAAATATCGTACAAGCAAGATACTCAGCTTGGTCTAAACTATATTTCAAAGCAAGATTCTCTAATTTTTGATTCCAAATTTGTGGAGAACTTAGTTGAAAAATAGCTGACCCAATGTAGCGAGGTAGATTTTTAAGTCCCCCCATCTCAGATTTGATACCCTTAAAATTTAAAGAAGAGAGGCGAATAAGATATTGGTAGAGTTTCATTTTTTTACGGTCACTTTTCTCCGTTGCGACACCATCATACGGAAATATATCAACACAGGTTCCCAATACAACCTTAGAATCTCTAAGATTGGCATCTCTACGTGTTCTTATATCATAGACTCTCATATAACTGTATGGATATCCCTTTGTTTCTCTAAAGGAAATCAATTTATAGTATGGATGATTTTCATTTTTTAAAATCTTATAAAGTTTTTCAAATTCATCCCGTGCCAAGGAAATATCTGTATCATCATCCCAAGGGATAAATCCTTTATGGCGTACAGCTCCTAGTAAGGTTCCAAAATCGATGAAATACTTAATATCATGTTTTTCACAGATTTCATGTAAATACTCTAGAATATCAAGTTCCACTTGCTTAATCTCTTCTAGACTTAAGATTCTCTCAGACATTTTTGTAACTCCTAATTTTTTCTCTTTCCTTTAACAAAGAAATATTATCCATTATCCACAATTTTCCATAGTTTGAAATCATGATGAGAAACTTGTTGAGCTACTGGTGGCAACTGCATGTAGTCTCCATAATCTGAAGTGAGAATTTCATGGTAGTGTTTTGGTATCATAAATTCCTTGCCTTCAAAATTGCCAGTTTCAACATCTTCTATCCATTCGCGTTTCCAAACAGGTTTGTTCATATCTTTATAAATAAGGTAATCTGCTTGTTCATAATCTTCTACTTTTCTTGATTTAGCCAATTCATCAATTTGAGAAACATACTTATTTGTATTAGTGAAATAAAAGATAATAACAGAAATATAGCGGATAATTGAATTTACTACACTTTTAGTATTCGTAATTCCTTTGAATGTGTAACAACTTAATTGACGCTTTTTAATAATCTTGGTCATCTTGTCTTTAAAAGACTGATCATCTTCATAACCATCTACAGGAAAAATATCTATATAGATTCCCATATTTGAATCAATTCGCACATCCTCCTCCACTAGATAGGTCTGATTATCTTTGATCTTCATAAAAGGATAGACATATTTGATATTATTTTTATAAGACATAAGTTCATATCGTTCATCTGGATGTGCAAGCATATAATCTTGCAGTTTTTCATAATCATCACGAAGCATACAAATATCCATATCATCGTCCCATGGAATAAAACCTTTATGACGAACTGCACCAATTAAACTACCATACGATAAGAAATATTTGGCACCAATTTTCTGACAAACTTCATGAATGTACTCCATAATCCCTAATTCCATTTGTTGAATTTCAGAAATATCTGTTACTTCCTCATAACGGATTTTTTTTTCTTTCAAAAAAATCGTTAAACCATAACCAATTACTAACCAGAAAATTATGTTGATAAAATTTGTGGAGTAGATGATTTGACTTTCAAATAATTGGCCAAATAAAATCCCAAAAAATAAAATTATAATTAATTTTTCATCATTTTTCTTAGTCACAATTAAATAGATTATAAAACGTAAACTTACATAAGCGATTATGAGTATAAAAGAAATGAGTCCTAAGAATCCAGAACTTACAAAAATTGTAATAAATATATTATGGAAATTACCACCAATGAGTGAATTTTGAATTTCATATTTACTAAAATATTGGGTATAATAATCTGAGACATTTCGAACACCATAACCAAATACTGGTTTCTCAATTCCCATTTTAATTGCATTTTTCCAAATATACGTACGACCACTAGGAGTTGTTTCAATCAAATGAAGTTCAGTATTTTTCTTTTCTATATCCGAGCCTATTTCAGAATAGGATTCACCCTTATTTAAATCAATGATAGCAGTTCTTCCAGATGAAATATAAATAGAGTTCAAGTAACTTAGACCAATATCAGCACTGGTAACCAAGGTAGCAGCAACTGCAAATGTAACAATCTTTTTGACAAGATTACCTCTAGTAACGAATAGACAATATACCCCAAGCATCAATATGACCGATAGGAGCGCCCCTCTACTTTGCATAGCCGCAAAATTTAGAAATTGAATTACATTATTTATCTTCAGATAAATCGAGTACCTACTTCCTTTGTTGATGAGATACAAAGCAAAAACAATACTAATATAAGAAAAAATAGCACTAGCATTTGGATTAACAATCCCCCACAGACGTCCATTCATAACACCATAGTAATAAGATTGTTCGCCAATCTTAAATAGGATAAGGACTCTACTTACCAATAAACCAAACGCAAAAATTGCTGAAGAAAAAGATACAATTTGAACCGTATAGGCAATCCAGTCAAATAATTTTTTAAGTTGCCCTGATTGTAACATGGTAAATAATAAAACATAGGTTACCATGAAGAGGATTTCAATCACATTTCCAATCAGATGTCCAGAGCGATTGAAAATAGCTGATAGCAGATGACTTCCAGCTAAGAGTCCAAATAAGGATAGAAATTTGCGATCTACTGTAATTTCTTTCCACTTAAACAATAAGGTATAGCAAATATAAAACACTACAATCGCTGATAATCCCTTGTAGAGGGGATTTGCTATCTTATAAACCAGTGAACTCATACTTAAAATCGAAATAAAAACAAATAGATACGCAATCCATAGTTTTGATTTTTCAAAGTATTCATCCAATTTTGAAAAATTCATTTTCAACTCCTTCTCATGATATTAGTTTTTTAATCCAACAATTTTCTTATATAGCCATGGAGAAATGACAAGTGAAAAGATTGCTATCTTGCGAAAAGTAGTGAAATAAGCATCCTTCCATATTTCGCGCCGATGCTGAACAATCCAAGCCCTTAGTTCTACTTTCTCCTTTTGATACTGTTCAGATGAAGTAAAGATAATTTTATCGTAAACTGTGATGTACGACCAGCATTCTCTATTTTTTAATTCGTATTTTAAATTAGGAAAGACTTGTGATACTTGAGCAATAATTCTCGTATAAACTTTTATAGTGTCAAATACATGCCGATTAACAGATGTTGTCGCACTTCCCTCACGATGATCATAATAATAAATTGGTTTATCAATGAATACACTACTACATCTTGTCTTTAGTAACAATTCCGTTAAAAATAAGGCATCTTCAGCTAGATGGTAGTCTGTATTAAATTTTTCATCTGTCAGCAGGTCTCTCTTAAATAGTTTTGCGACTGGAAAGAATGACGTTCTGGTAGTCATCAGTAATTCTTTCATGGTTTCCTCTGTTGACCAAAGTTCTTTTCTACCAGAATACAAGGGCAAGTCTGTCACTATTCCATTTTTGATATGGTGTAGAGGAGCAATCACAAAACCTACATGTTCTCCCTCAACTGCACTAGCTAAAGTAGCTAGATAATCATTGGTGACGAAATCATCGCTATCAATAAAAGTTATCCAAGCACCTGTCGCTAGCTGAATTCCAACATTTCTGGCATTAGAAACACCAGCATTTTCGATATGGTAAACCTTGATATTTTCATACTGATTTGCTAAATGATCACAGATTTGTCCACTAGAATCAATAGACCCATCATTTATTAGGATTAGTTCAAAATTGGTATAAGTCTGATGAAGAATTGACTCCACACATCGTTCCAGATAGTTTTCTACATTGTAGACTGGAACGATAACGCTCATTTTTTCTCCCATCATGCTCCGTATTCTCCCTTGTACTCTCTATAACTCTTATCCATGTCTGCTATAATCGCATCATGATGTGGTAGCTGCTTATCTGCTGGTGGAGGTGTCATGTAGTCTCCAAAAGCAGTGCTGAGATAAGCATCATAGCCGACTGGAATGGGCATCTCTGTCTCTTCAAATGGCAAGAAAAGATTATCCTCAAAAGATTCGATTAGGTACTTGTTTCTCATGTAGCCAGGACCCGAGCATAATTCCGTGATTCCATCGCTCTCAGCCAGACTATATTTGGTCATTTCTTTCTCAGCCTTTTTCCAAATGCGATAACGTAGAGATTTTGGCGTCACGCCCAGTAAAATGCGGCTTCCCCACTTCATAAGTGCACCATGCTTTTCTGGGACAGTTTGGGCACAAAAGAGTGAATAAATCAAGGCCCAGCGAACCTGTTTCTTTCTCTCAGCTGGATTTTTAGGATAATAATCCAAAGGCAACACATCCAAGGCCAGACCATGTGGTAAATTCAAATCCTGCTGGTAAGGTTTGATACAGGTGGTTTCCTTGTCACGAATGGTAATAAAAAGATTGCGGTCGACAAAATCCTTGTTACTCTTTGACAAGAAATAACGCTCATCTGCATAACGAGGCCATAATTCTGCTAATTTCTCATAATCCTTACGAGGCATAAAAAAGTCTAGGTCGTCGTCCCAAGGAATAAAGCCCTTGTTTCGAAGGGCACCAATAGCGCCTCCACCACAGAGATAACAGAGCAAATCATGTTCTTTACAAAAGGCCACAAAATATTCAGCCATCTCCAGACTTCGAGCCTGAATAGCTTTTAAATCAGTCATGTCTCTCCTCTTCTGTTCAATAACGAGTTATATCGTTTTATTATACCATAATCTATCATTTCTTTCCATCTTTTGCTCTACTCCCCTTTTCATGGAAAAAGAGGTAACTTCTCAAAGTAACTTCCACTTGGCTAGCCAAAGTGGAAATTAGTCTAAAACGGATTTTTATGGTGGAATTAAGTGTGAGACGTTTGAGTTAGAAATGAGGTCTACTATGACAAAACACAAACACCTTACCCTTTCAGACCGTAATGATATCCAATTAGGCTTAGAACGCGGGGAAACATTTAAAGCTATTGGGCAACTTATTCTAAAAGACCCGACCACTGTCTCCAAAGAAGTCAAACGAAACAAACAAATTAGAGACTCTACCTCTAATAACCTTCCTTGTCCTCTACTCAATAAGGCTACCTTTGTCTGTAATGGATGCCCTAAAAGAAGACAAAATCGTGGCTATCAGAAAATCTTCTACCTCGCTAAACAAGCTCAAAAACAGTACGAACAAACTCTTGTCGAAGCTCGTGAAGGTACTCCTCTCAACTCTCAGACTTTCTGGGACATGGATAAAATTATTTCTGATGGGATTAAAAAGGGGCAACACATCTATCATATCCTCAAAACTCATAACCTTGATGCCAGCTCCTCAACTCTCTATCGATACATCCGAAAAGGTTACCTGTCTATCGCTCCGATTGATCTTGCCAGAGCCGTTAAATTTAAAGAGAGACGGAAAAGTAAGCTACCTTCCATCCCTAAAGAAGCTAAAAAAGGCCGTTCCTATGAGGATTTCCAAAACTATTTAGCACTGCATCAACTAGACTCTTGGCTGGAAATGGATACAGTTATGGGCAGAATGGGAGGTAAAGTCCTACTCACCTTCAATCTATCTTTCTGTAACTTCATCTTCGCTAGACTTCTGGATAAT
>NZ_NCVN01000022.1:0-48777 GCF_002096925.1 Streptococcus mitis
CCATTTTTAAACGAAGATTGAGGTCCATGAAAAGATTACGTATGAGTTCTTCCATCCCTTCAGCGACTCGAAAACGATTGATGGTGCGATAGCTGACAACCAACGGTCCTGTTAGGTATTGCATAGCGAGATTTTCAATCATCATTTTTTCGATTTTTCGTCCAGAGAAAATCCCTTGTGGATAGGCAAATAGAAGAGTAGCTATAAGCATTTTAGGGTGATAAGACGGACGAGCAAAGGCATGATAGAAGGCATGGAAGTAACAATCTTCCAAGGTATTCACCACTCTTTCAATAGTAAAGACGAGATGGTCCTGTGGAAAGAAAGAACTGATTTCTAGTGGTAAAGTTGTTTGATTTGTGTTATAGTGAATATGCATGGGATGGCCTTTCTAAATGGTTTATTGTGCAATTCTATTTTACCAAGACTATCGTAACCATGCAAAAAAGCAACGGCAAATCCGTTGCTTTTTTTGGAGATAAGGGACTATTGTCCCAGCCTCTTCTTTTCTATCAAACTGAACGCATTCCAAACCAGTCTTTTTTTGAGTTTTTTGATAAAATAGTACTATCAGTGAAAAGGATGGAAGCATGACTAAGAAAATCGTAGCTATTTGGGCCCAGGATGAAGAGGGTGTGATTGGTAAGGACAATCGTCTGCCTTGGCATTTGCCAGCAGAATTGCAACACTTCAAAGAAACAACTCTGAATCATGCTATCTTGATGGGGCGTGTGACCTTTGATGGGATGGGGCGTCGCTTGCTTCCAAAACGGGAGACCTTGATTTTAACACGTAACCCGGAAGAAAAGATAGATGGGGTTACTACTTTTTATGATGTCCAGTCTGTCTTGGACTGGTATCAGGCTCAAGAAAAGAATCTCTATATTATTGGTGGAAAGCAGATTTTTCAGGCTTTTGAACCCTATTTGGATGAAGTAATTGTCACTCAAATTCATGCTCGGGTGGAGGGAGATACCTATTTCCCTGAAGAGTTTGACTTGTCCCTTTTTGAGACAGTTTCAAGCAAATTTTACGCCAAAGATGAGAAAAATCCTTATGATTTTACCATCCAATACCGCAAGAGAAAGGAAGTCTAATGGAACGTAGTATATTTGGTTTTTTTACAGCCATGCTGTGTTTGGTCTGCTTACTTGCTGGGGCACAGGCTTTTCGTAAAAAGCGCTATGGGCTTTCTGTCCTGCTCTGGTTAAATGCCTTTACCAATTTGGTCAATAGTATCCATGCTTTTTACATGACCTTATTTTAGATAGAATGATAGTATAAAATAGAACGGAAGGAAATCATGCCTACAACTAGGAATAATGATATGATGGTTTATTGCTCATTTTGTGGCAAAAGCCAAGAAGAAGTACAAAAAATAATCGCTGGCAACAACGCTTTTATCTGTAATGAATGTGTGGAGTTGGCCCAGGAAATCATTCGGGAGGAGTTGGCGGAAGAAGTCTTGGCAGACTTGTCAGAAGTTCCAAAGCCAATCGAACTCCTCCACATCTTGAACCACTATGTAATCGGTCAAGATCGTGCCAAACGTGCCTTGGCAGTGGCGGTTTACAATCACTACAAACGTATCAATTTCCACGATACGCGTGAAGAGTCAGAGGATGTGGATTTGCAGAAATCAAATATCTTGATGATTGGCCCAACTGGTTCAGGGAAAACTTTCCTTGCTCAGACCTTGGCTAAGAGCTTAAATGTGCCTTTTGCGATTGCGGATGCGACAGCTCTTACCGAGGCTGGTTATGTGGGTGAGGACGTGGAAAATATTCTTCTCAAACTCTTGCAGGCTGCTGACTTTAACATTGAACGTGCAGAGCGTGGCATTATCTATGTGGATGAAATTGACAAGATTGCTAAGAAGAGTGAGAACGTGTCGATCACACGTGATGTTTCTGGTGAAGGGGTGCAACAAGCCCTTCTCAAGATTATCGAGGGAACCGTTGCTAGTGTTCCGCCTCAAGGTGGACGTAAACATCCACAACAAGAGATGATTCAAGTGGATACTAAAAATATCCTCTTCATCGTGGGTGGTGCCTTTGATGGCATTGAAGAAATCGTCAAACAACGTCTGGGTGAAAAAGTCATCGGATTTGGTCAAAACAATAAAGCGATTGATGAAAATAGCTCTTACATGCAAGAAATCATCGCAGAAGATATTCAAAAATTTGGTATTATTCCTGAGTTGATTGGACGTTTGCCTGTCTTTGCTGCTCTTGAGCAATTGACGGTCGATGACTTGGTTCGTATTTTGAAAGAGCCAAGAAATGCCTTGGTCAAACAATACCAAACCTTGCTTTCTTATGATGATGTCGAGTTGGAATTTGACGACGAAGCCCTTCAAGAGATTGCCAACAAGGCCATCGAACGGAAGACAGGAGCTCGTGGTCTTCGCTCTATCATCGAAGAAACCATGTTAGATGTCATGTTTGAAGTGCCGAGTCAGGAAAATGTGAAATTGGTCCGTATCACAAAAGAAGCTGTCGATGGAACAGATAAACCAATCCTAGAAACAGCCTAGAGGTGACTATGGAACTTAATACACACAATGCTGAAATCTTGCTCAGTGCGGCTAATAAATCCCACTACCCACAGGATGAACTTCCAGAGATTGCTCTAGCAGGACGTTCAAATGTTGGTAAATCTAGCTTTATCAACACAATGCTGAACCGCAAGAATCTAGCCCGAACATCAGGTAAACCTGGTAAAACCCAGCTTCTTAATTTCTTTAACATTGACGACAAGATGCGCTTTGTGGATGTTCCTGGTTATGGCTATGCCCGTGTTTCTAAAAAGGAACGTGAAAAGTGGGGGCGAATGATAGAGGAGTACTTAACGACTCGGGAAAATCTCCGTGCGGTAGTCAGTTTAGTTGACCTTCGTCATGACCCGTCAGCAGATGATGTACAGATGTACGAATTTCTCAAGTATTATGAGATTCCGGTTATTATCGTTGCGACCAAGGCGGACAAGATTCCTCGTGGTAAATGGAACAAGCACGAATCAGCAATCAAAAAGAAATTAAACTTTGACCCAAGTGACGACTTTATCCTCTTTTCATCTGTCAGTAAGGCAGGGATGGATGAGGCTTGGGATGCAATCTTAGAAAAATTGTGAGGAAAAGAAATTGGCAAAAACAATTCATACAGATAAGGCCCCAAAGGCTATCGGACCATATGTTCAAGGAAAAATCGTTGGCAACCTTTTGTTTGCTAGTGGTCAAGTTCCTCTCTCTCCTGAAACTGGGGAAATCGTTGGAGAAACGATTCAAGAACAGACCGAACAAGTCTTGAAAAACATTGGTGCTATTTTGGCAGAAGCAGGAACTGACTTTGACCATGTTGTCAAAACAACTTGCTTTTTGAGCGATATGAACGACTTTGTTCCTTTTAACGAGGTTTACCAAACGGCCTTCAAAGAGGAATTTCCAGCCCGTTCAGCTGTGGAGGTAGCTCGTCTTCCTCGCGATGTAAAAGTCGAAATTGAAGTCATCGCAGAGATTGGATAAGCTAGTTGAAGTTTGGTGTTGCCAAACTTCTTTTGATATAAGGAGAACAAGATGACAAAGAAACAACTTCACTTGGTGATTGTGACAGGAATGAGTGGTGCAGGGAAAACAGTTGCCATTCAGTCCTTCGAAGATTTGGGTTATTTTACTATTGATAATATGCCGCCAGCCCTCTTGCCTAAGTTTTTGCAGTTGGTGGAAACAAAGGAAGATGACCATAAGTTGGCCTTGGTAGTGGATATGCGTAGCCGTTCTTTCTTTTCAGAAATTCAAGCTGTCTTGGATGAGTTGGAAAATCAAGATGATTTGGATTTCAAAATTCTCTTTTTGGATGCAGCTGATAAGGAATTGGTTGCTCGTTACAAGGAAACCAGACGGAGTCACCCACTAGCAGCAGACGGTCGTATTTTAGATGGAATCAAGTTGGAACGTGAACTCTTGGCACCTTTGAAAAATATGAGTCAAAATGTGGTGGATACGACTGAACTTACTCCTCGTGAGCTGCGTAAAACCATTGCAGAGCAGTTTTCAGATCAAGAGCAAGCCCAGTCTTTCCGTATCGAAGTCATGTCTTTTGGTTTTAAATATGGAATCCCAATTGATGCGGACCTAGTCTTTGATGTCCGTTTCTTGCCAAATCCCTATTACCTTCTAGAACTGAGAAACCAAACGGGTGTGGATGAACCAGTTTATGATTATGTCATGAACCATCCTGAGTCAGAAGACTTTTATCAGCATTTGTTGGCCTTGATTGAGCCGATTTTACCAAGTTACCAAAAGGAAGGGAAGTCCGTTTTGACCATTGCCATGGGTTGTACAGGTGGACAACACCGTAGTGTGGCCTTTGCTAAACGCTTGGCGCAGGACTTATCCAAGAATTGGCCTGTTAATGAAGGGCATCGCGACAAAGACCGAAGAAAGGAAACGGTAAACCGTTCATGAGAAAACCAAAAATAACGGTGATTGGTGGAGGGACTGGGATCCCTGTCATTCTAAAAAGTCTGCGGGAAAAAGATGTGGAAATCGCTGCTATCGTAACGGTGGCGGATGATGGTGGTTCTTCAGGTGAACTCAGAAAAAATATGCAGCAGTTGACACCGCCAGGTGATCTTCGCAATGTCCTTGTGGCCATGTCGGATATGCCTAAGTTTTATGAGAAAGTCTTTCAGTATCGCTTTTCTGAGGATGCAGGAGCCTTTGCTGGCCATCCGTTGGGAAATCTCATTATTGCTGGCCTGTCAGAAATGCAGGGTTCGACCTACAATGCCATGCAGTTACTGAGCAAATTTTTCCATACAACTGGGAAGATTTATCCTTCCAGTGACCATCCCTTGACCCTTCATGCAGTCTTTCAGGATGGGACAGAAGTTGCTGGAGAGAGCCATATTGCAGACCATCCAGGCATGATTGACCATGTCTATGTGACCAATACCCTCAACGATGATACGCCTCTGGCCAGCCGTCGAGTAGTGCAGACCATTCTTGAAAGTGACATGATTGTCCTCGGACCTGGTTCTCTATTTACCTCTATTTTGCCCAATATCGTGATTAAGGAAATCGGGCAGGCGCTTTTGGAAACCAAGGCAGAAATCGCCTATGTCTGCAATATTATGACCCAACGTGGGGAGACAGAACACTTTACAGATAGTGACCACGTGGAAGTCTTGCATCGTCACCTTGGCCGACCTTTTATCGACACTGTCTTGGTGAATATCGAAAAAGTGCCTCAGGAATACATGAATTCCAACCGGTTTGATGAATATTTGGTGCAGGTGGAACATGATTTTGCTGGTCTTTGTAAGCAAGTTCCGCGTGTGATTTCATCCAACTTCCTTCGTCTGGAAAATGGGGGTGCCTTCCACGATGGGGATTTGATAGTGGACGAATTGATGCGCATTATACAGGTGAGAAAATGAGTTTCACAGTAGCAGTAAAAGAAGAAATCCTAGGTCAGCACCATCTAAGCCGGCATGAATTATCTGCCATTATCAAGATGTCTGGTAGCATCGGTCTCTCGACCTCGGGCCTAACCTTGTCTGTCGTGACAGAAAATGCCAAACTGGCTCGTCACCTCTATGAGTCCTTTCTCCATTTCTATGAAATCAAATCGGAAATCCGACACCACCAAAGAAGTAATCTTCGTAAGAATCGGGTCTATACCGTTTTTACAGATGAAAAGGTGCAGGACTTGTTGAGTGATTTGCACTTGGCAGACTCTTTCTTTGGTCTGGAAACAGGTATTGATCAGGAGATTTTATCAGATGAGGAAGCAGGTCGTGCTTATCTTTGTGGCGCTTTCTTGGCAAATGGAAGTATTCGTGACCCTGAGTCAGGCAAGTACCAGTTGGAAATCAGTTCTGTTTATCTGGACCACGCGCAAGGGATTGCCTCACTTCTCCAGCAATTTTTACTAGATGCTAAGGTGCTTGAGCGCAAGAAGGGAGCTGTGACCTATCTCCAGCGAGCCGAAGATATTATGGACTTCTTGATTGTCATCGGAGCCATGCAGGCGCGTGATAATTTTGAGCGGGTTAAGATTTTGCGAGAAACCCGTAATGACCTCAATCGAGCCAATAATGCCGAGACAGCTAATATCGCACGGACAGTTTCTGCCAGCATGAAGACCATCAACAATATCAGCAAAATCAAAGATATCATGGGATTAGAGAATTTGCCAGTAGATTTGCAGGAAGTAGCGCAGTTGCGGATTCAGCACCCAGACTACTCTATCCAGCAATTAGCAGATAGCCTCAGCACCCCTCTGACCAAAAGTGGTGTCAACCACAGACTTAGAAAGATAAATAAATTAGCCGATGAGTTATAAAGATATAAAACACCTCTTTCTTGACAATTAAATAGAGTATGTGAGATAATAAAGGGGAATTGAGAAGTTCTAGCATTTTAGTGCTAACAGAAATCCCCTTGGTACTGCAATACCGAGGGGATTTTTTCTGGGTTAGATAGCACTAACCAGGAAGGTTACTTGTCGAAGTGATCGACTAACCAACGAGTCACCAGCCATGAGATGATACTCTCGATGACTGCGATAAGTACTATTTTGAGAAGTTCTAGCATCTGTAATACCTCCTTTTCCAAGGCGTATTGTTAGTGCCATCGTTATTATATCACATGCTTTATCAGTTTGATAGGCATTTTTATTTTTGTTAAAGAAGGGGAAAGGTATGAGCTGATCAGAACGTAGATGAACTATAAAACCACGAATCGTAGGACTCGTGGTTCTTTTTTATAAGCTGGTTGAGTGTTTTGGTTGCACTTTTTGTTCAGGGTCAATGTAATTGATGGCATTGTTGACAGCGGTTGGAGCTTCCCCTAGACCTGTCGCAATCAGATCAATTTTTCCGTCATAGTAGCAGCAGTCACCGATAGCATAGATACCTGCTTGGCTAGATTCTTGCTTGCTGTTGACGATAATCTTGTGGCGGTTGAGGTCCAGACCCCAGTTTTTAAGGTTACCGACAGAAGATTTGAAACCATAGTTGACAAAAAGGTGGTCTAGGTCAATCGTTTCGGTTTCATCAGATTTGACTTTTGTGATTTCAAGTTTATCGAGCGTTTTTCCATCTCCAAGGAGTTGGCTAGGGATGAATGGTGTCTTGATGGTCACAGATGATTCCTGCAAGGCTTGGACACTGTGTTCCAAGGCGCGGAAATTATCTCTGCGGTGAACAAGGGTAGTCGGTGCAATTTTTTCAAAAGCTAAAGCCCAATCAACAGCCGAGTCTCCACCACCAAGAATCGTCACTTTCTTACCAGCGTATTGCTGGATGTTGGAAACATGGTAGTGGATATTTTCATAGCCCTCAACGCCTTCTAGTTCTAGCGGACGTGGTTTGAAGGCACCGCCACCCATAGCGATGATAACAGTTTTAGACAGGTGACTTCCTTTAGAGGTTGTAATCTTAAATCCCTCTTCTTGTTTTTCAATCTCAAGAACCGTTTCGTTGAGATGAATAGGGGTATCAAAGCCGTTTAGTTGTTCAATCAAGCGGTTGATCAATTCTTCTCCAGTCAGATTTGGGAAACCTGGTACGTCTAGGATTTCCTTTTCAGGGTAGAGAATAGCAGGTTGTCCACCTAGTTGGGGAAGAGAGTCGATGATTTGGACCTTGGCTTGGCGTAGGTGGGCATAGAAGGCTGCAAAAAGCCCGACAGGACCACCACCTACAATGGTAATATCATAGAGTTGAGACATGGTTTCTCCTTTGTTTTTTCTAGTCAATTTATTTTATCATATTTTTCCTTAATTTAAAATGAAGTAGGATAGGGAAAAAATGCCAGAAAATGGTATAATAGAGAGGAACGCGTTTGGACAGAGAGGAGACAGCAGATGAACTTTCAACAATTATCCAACCTGCAATATTGGACTAGCTTGTTTTCTAGTCCTTGGAGTATTGCCATCAATCTGTTTGATATTTTGATTGTGACCTATGTTTTGTATCGTTTTACAAAAGCGATAGCTGGCACCAAGATTATGATTTTGGTACGGGGGGTCTTGATTTTTGTATTAGCCCAGGTCGTGGCCAATATCCTTGGTTTAACAACGATTTCTTGGTTGATTAATCAGATTATTACCTATGGGGTTATTGCTGCGGTTGTTATCTTCTCTCCAGAGATTCGGACTGGTTTGGAACGTTTGGGAAGGGCGACAGATTTCTTTTCTACTACTCAAATTAGTGCAGAAGAGAAAATGATTCGTGCCTTTGTTAAGTCAGTTGAATACATGAGTCCCCGTAAGATAGGTGCTTTGGTTGCCATTCAACGAGTTCGGACCTTGCAAGAATACATTGCGACAGGGATTCCCTTGGATGCCAAAATTTCGGCAGAACTCCTCATCAATATTTTTATTCCCAACACTCCTCTACATGATGGTGCTGTGATTGTTAGAGAAAATCGGATTGCAGTCACCTCTGCCTATCTGCCCTTGACAGAAAGTACAGGGATTTCCAAGGAATTTGGGACCAGACACCGAGCGGCTATCGGTTTGTCAGAAGTATCCGATGCCTTGACCTTCATCGTGTCAGAGGAAACAGGTGGTATTTCTATTACTTACAATGGGGTCTTCAAGCATAATTTGACGATTGAAGAATTTGAAGCAGAACTACGAGCAATTCTTTTGCCAGTTGTTGAGGAAAAAGTAAGTTTCAAGGACCGTTTGCTAGGAGGTTGGAAATATGAGAAAAAATAGTCTATATATCATTTCATCTCTCTTTTTTGCTTGTGTCTTATTTATCTATGCAACGTCGACCAACTTTCAAAATAGCAATACCACAAGGCAGGTCAAATCAGAAACCTATACCAATACGATAACGAACGTTCCTATCGATATTCACTATGATGATGACCAGTATTTCATTAGCGGATTTGCATCAGAAGTTTCAGTTGTGCTGACAGGTGCTAATCGTGTGACCTTGGCCAGCGAAATGCAGGAGAGCACTCGTAAGTTTAAGGTCACAGCGGATTTGACGGATGCCAGTGTTGGAACGATTGAAGTTCCCTTGAACATTGAAAATCTTCCAAGTGGATTGACTGCTGTGGCAACGCCTCAAAAGATCACAGTGAAAGTTGGGAAGAAGGTTAAGCGAGATGGTATGATTGTTGTGCCACAAGTTGACCAAAGCCAGATTGATCCCAAGCTACAAATTGATAGTGTAACCGTGTCAAACGAACGAGTTTCTGTCACAACTGACCAAGAGACACTAGCTAAAATTGATCGTATTATTGCGCTTTTACCAACCAGCGAACGCATAACAGGTAATTACAGTGGCTCAGTACCTTTGCAGGCAATCGACCGCAACGGGGTAGTTTTACCAGTAGTTATCACTCCGTTTGATACAACAATGAAGGTCACTACAAAACCAGTAACGCCAAGTTCAAGCACAAGCAGTTCGTCGGAGACATCTTCGTCAACGAAAGCAACCAGTTCAAAAACAAATTAAAAATAGGAAAAGGATTTTATAAAAATGGGTAAATATTTTGGGACTGATGGAGTCCGTGGAGAAGCTAACGTAGAATTAACGCCAGAATTGGCCTTTAAACTAGGACGTTTTGGAGGCTATGTTCTCAGTCAACATGAAACGGAAGCACCGAAAGTCTTTGTAGGACGTGACACACGTATTTCAGGGGAAATGCTAGAATCTGCCTTGGTGGCAGGTCTCCTTTCAGTAGGGATTCACGTATACAAACTAGGCGTTTTGGCAACACCAGCAGTAGCTTACTTGGTTAAAACTGAAGTAGCAAGTGCAGGTGTCATGATTTCTGCTAGCCACAACCCAGCCCTTGATAATGGGATTAAGTTCTTTGGTGGTGATGGCTTCAAACTAGATGACGAAAAAGAAGCAGAAATTGAAGCCTTGCTAGATGCTGAGGAAGACACTCTTCCTCGTCCAAGTGCAGAAGGCTTAGGAACCTTGGTAGATTATCCAGAAGGCTTGCGTAAGTATGAAGGATACCTTGTTTCAACTGGAACTCCTCTTGATGGAATGAAGGTTGCCTTGGATACAGCTAATGGTGCAGCTTCTACAAGTGCCCGTCAAATCTTTGCAGATCTTGGTGCTCAATTAACTGTTATTGGGGAAACACCAGATGGTCTTAACATCAACCTTAATGTTGGTTCAACCCACCCAGAAGCCCTTCAAGAAGTGGTCAAAGAAAGCGGATCAGCTATCGGTTTGGCCTTTGATGGAGACAGTGACCGTTTGATTGCTGTTGATGAAAATGGTGAGATTGTTGATGGTGACAAAATTATGTACATCATCGGGAAATACCTTTCTGAAAAAGGACAATTGGCCCAAAATACAATTGTAACAACCGTTATGTCTAACCTTGGTTTCCACAAGGCCTTGGACCGTGAAGGTATTAACAAGGCAGTAACTGCAGTCGGCGATCGTTACGTTGTTGAAGAAATGCGAAAATCAGGCTACAATCTTGGTGGTGAACAGTCTGGTCACGTCATCTTGATGGACTACAATACAACAGGTGATGGCCAATTATCTGCTGTTCAATTGACCAGAATCATGAAGGAAACTGGTAAGAGCTTGTCAGAGTTGGCTGCAGAAGTAACCATCTATCCACAAAAATTAGTCAATATCCGAGTGGAAAATGCCGTGAAGGAAAAGGCTATGGAAGTTCCAGCTATTAAGGCTATCATCGAGAAGATGGAAGAAGAAATGGCAGGGAATGGCCGTATCCTTGTTCGCCCAAGTGGAACAGAGCCCCTTTTGCGTGTTATGGCAGAAGCGCCTACGACAGAAGAAGTAGGCTACTATGTTGATACCATCGCAGACGTAGTTCGAGCTGAAATCGGGATTGACTAAATCCTAGAAAACTAGATGAAAATTAAAAATTATGGTACAATAGCTTATAATATTGTAGCCGAGGGAGAAAGACATGAATCTTAAACGTGAACAAGAATTTGTTAGTCAGTATCATTTTGATGCGCGTAATTTTGAATGGGAAAATGAAAATGGAGCTCCTGAAACTAAGGTGGATGTGAACTTCCAATTGCTCCAACATGATCAAGAAAATCAAGTGACTTCCTTGATTGTCATCTTGACATTTATGATTGTATTTGATAAGTTTGTCATCAGTGGAACCATTTCACAGGTAAATCATATCGATGGCCGTATTGTCAATGAACCAAGTGAATTGAGCCAAGAAGAAGTGGGAACTTTGGCTCGCCCATGTTTGAATATGCTCAACCGTTTGACTTACGAAGTAACTGAAATTGCATTAGACTTACCAGGAATCAATTTGGAGTTCTAATATGAAACTAGCTGTTATCACAGATTCTTCTGCCTATCTCAGTGCAGAGACCTTGCAAAGAGAAGATTTGTATGTCTTGGATATTCCTGTCAATATTGATGGTGAGGAGTATGTCGAAGGTATCAATCTGTCTGCTGAGGAATTTTATCAAAAAATGGCTCAGGCATCTGAATTACCTAAGACCAGTCAACCAAGTATTGCCAAGTTAGATGAAATCTTAACTTTGCTCAAAGAACAAGGTTATACACATGCCTTGGGGCTTTTCCTATCTTCTGGAATTTCAGGTTTTTACCAAAATATCCAGTATATGATAGATGAATATGAGGGCTTAACCATTGCTTTTCCAGACACTTTGATTACAAGTGCTCCTCTGGGTATCATGGTTGAAAGCGTCTTTAATTGGCGTGACCAGGGCGATGATTTTGCCAGCATTCAGGATAAGCTAGCTATTCAAATCAGCCGTACGTCAGCCTTTATCATGGTAGATGATTTGGACCATTTGGTGAAAGGTGGGCGCCTTTCAAATGGGGCTGCCATTTTGGGCAATTTGCTTAGCATTAAGCCAATCCTCTATTTCAATGACCAAGGTGTGATTGAAGTTTACGAAAAAGTTCGTACTGAAAAGAAAGCAACCAAGCGCTTAATTGAAATTATCAAGGAGACAACGGCTTCAGGCCAATATCGGGTCATTGTCATTCACGGAAATGCTCCTGAAAAGGCTGAAGAATTGCGTCAACACTTGCTTGAATCTGGAGTGGGTACGGATATTTCACTAGCTACATTTGGTAGTGTCATTGGGACACACCTAGGATCAGGAAGCATTGCTCTGGGTTATATTCCAGTGATTTAGTTAGCACTTCTAGACTAGTTAAGATGCCTTGTATCTTAGCAATTGAATACGGACTACCTGCCTCTTGAAAAAAGATGCCTGTCTTGCCTTTCGTGGAAAGTCAGCGCCATTTCCTATTTTTCATGGGCAGCTAACGTCCTTAGTATCTTGATAATTGAACACGCCTGGAACCCTGTGTGAAAAAGATAGTTCTTCCAAGGAGTAGACACTTCTTGATCAGAACTTCTATTTTCACTTTGTGTTCCTACAGGCTTTGTATCTTAGCAATTGAACACGGACTACCTGCCTCATGAAAAAAGATGCCTGTCTGGCCTTTCGTCGAAAGTCAGCGCCATTCCCTATTTTTCATGGGCAGCCAACGTCCTTTGTATCTTAGACAGGAGTAGAGATGAGTATTCGAGTAATTATTGCTGGTTTTAAGGGAAAGATGGGACAAGCTGCTTGTCAGATGGTCTTGGCTGATCCAGACTTGGACTTGGTAGCAGTTTTGGATCCTTTTGAGTCTGAGTCAGAATGGCAGGGTATTCCTGTTTTCAAGGATAAGGCTGATTTGGTTGGTTTTGAAGCAGATGTCTGGGTAGACTTTACTACACCAGCCGTTGCCTATGAAAATACACGCTTTGCTCTTGAAAATGGCTTTGCTCCAGTAGTTGGAACAACAGGCTTTACTAGTGAAGAAATTGCAGAGCTAAAAGAATTTTCTCGTGCTCAAGATCTGGGTGGCTTGATCGCCCCTAACTTTGCCTTGGGTGCTGTCTTGCTCATGCAATTTGCGACGCAGGCTGCCAAATATTTCCCAAATGTGGAGATTATCGAGCTCCATCATGACAAGAAAAAGGATGCTCCGAGTGGAACAGCTATTAAAACAGCTGAGTTGATGGCGGAAGTTCGAGAGTCCATTCAGCAAGGTGCGCCTGATGAGGAAGAATTGATTGCAGGTGCCCGTGGTGCTGACTTTGATGGCATGCGCATCCACTCAGTTCGTTTGCCAGGCTTGGTAGCACATCAGGAAGTCATTTTTGGCAATCAGGGAGAAGGATTGACACTCCGTCATGACTCCTATGATCGCAGCTCCTTCATGACAGGGGTCAATTTGGGAATTAAAGAAGTTGTCAAGCGTCATGAGCTTGTCTATGGATTAGAACACTTATTATGAGATTAACGCAAATGCCTTCTGAATTTCAGAAGGCTTTACCAGTATTAGAAAAAATTAAAGAAGCAGGTTTTGAGGCCTATTTTGTTGGAGGTTCTGTTCGAGATGCCCTTCTCAATCGCCCTATCCATGATGTGGATATTGCGACGTCTTCTTATCCAGAAGAGACCAAGCAGATTTTTCCGCGAACAGCCGATATCGGAATTGAGCATGGAACTGTCTTGGTCTTAGATGGGGATGAGGAGTATGAGGTAACCACCTTTCGGACAGAGGATGTCTATGTAGACTATCGCAGACCCAGTGCGGTCTCCTTTGTGCGCTCGCTAGAAGAAGACCTCAAACGCCGTGATTTCACAGTCAATGCCTTTGCTTTGGACGAGGCAGGGGAAATCATTGACTTGTTCCATGGTTTAGAAGATTTGGAAAAGCAAGTCTTACGAGCGGTTGGAGTGGCAAGTGAGCGTTTCAACGAGGATGCTTTACGGATTATGCGTGGTTTCCGTTTTCAGGCCAGTCTTGGCTTTGAACTTGAGTCAGAAACATTTAAATCTATGAAGACTTTGACGTCGCTTTTGGAGAAAATTTCTGTGGAGCGTACCTTCGTTGAGTTTGATAAACTCTTGCTGGCTCCATTTTGGAGAAGGGGCTTGGCTTCCATGATTGAGAGTCAAGCTTATGACTATCTCCCTGATATGGCAGCTAGCCAGGACAAGCTCAATAGACTGTTTGATTTGGAGACTGATTTCATCTTTGAATCTTCAGAGCAAGCCTGGGTGGCTCTACTGTGGGCTTTGGAGATTGAAAATGCGCAGCCATTTTTGAAGGCTTGGAAGACCTCACGCCAGTTTGCCAAGCAAGTTCAGGATTTGCTGACTATTTTGGCCTTGCGTGAAAAGGGAGAATTGAGTAAGCGTGATTGTTACCGCTTTGACTTGAATTTGCTTTTACAGGCTGAAAATCTTCGTCAGGCTCAGGGAAAACCAGTCAACCCACAAGTCATCACAGAAACCTACCAGAGTTTGACCATTCATGATAAGAAAGAAATCCAAATCAACGGTGGTATTTTGATCAAGGAATATGGCTATCAGCCGGGCCCAGACTTGGGAGAGATTTTAACAGAGATTGAATATGCCATTGTCGATGGAGAATTGGAAAATGACCGTCAAGCCATCCATGCTTACCTGAGGGAGAAAAAATGAGTGATTTTATCGTTGAAAAACTAAGTAAATCCGTCGGTGATAAGACCGTTTTTAAGGATATTTCCTTTATCATCCATGACTTGGATAGAATTGGTCTAATCGGTGTCAATGGGACTGGCAAGACCACCCTTTTAGATGTTCTTTCTGGCGTTTCTGGCTTTGATGGGGATGTCAGTCCCTTTTCAGCTAAGAATGATTATCAGATTGGTTACTTGACTCAAGATCCTGATTTTGATGATAGCAAGACAGTTTTGGATACGGTCCTCTCCAGTGACCTCAAGGAAATCCAGCTTATTCGTGAGTATGAATTGATCATGCTCAACTACAGTGAGGACAAGCAGGCTCGTTTGGAACGAGTCATGGCAGAAATGGACTCTCTCCAAGCTTGGGAAATCGAGAGTCAGGTCAAGACTGTTCTCAGCAAGCTGGGGATTCAGAATTTATCTACTCCAGTTGGGGAATTGTCAGGTGGTCTAAGAAGACGGGTCCAGTTGGCGCAAGTTTTACTTGGTAACCACGACCTCTTGCTTCTGGATGAGCCGACCAATCATTTGGATATTGCGACTATTGAGTGGCTGACCCTCTTTTTAAAAAATTCCAAGAAGACAGTTCTCTTTATCACTCACGATCGTTATTTCTTAGACGCTTTGTCAACACGGATTTTCGAGTTGGACCGAGCAGGCTTAACAGAATATCAGGGCAATTATCAGGACTATGTTCGCCTAAAGGCGGAACAGGATGAGCGCGACGCGGCTCTTCTTCACAAAAAAGAACAACTCTACAAACAAGAATTGGCCTGGATGCGCAGACAACCGCAGGCGCGTGCGACCAAGCAGCAGGCTCGTATCAATCGTTTCCACGACCTGAAAAAGGAAATTTCAGGCGGCGTTGCTGAAACAGACTTGACCATGAACTTTGAAACCAGTCGGATTGGGAAGAAAGTCATCGAGTTTCAGGATGTTTCCTTTGCCTATGAAAACAAGCCTATTTTGCAAGATTTTAATCTCTTAGTGCAGGCCAAAGACCGTATTGGAATCGTTGGTGACAACGGTGTTGGGAAATCAACTCTCCTTAACTTGATTGCAGGCATTCTTGAGCCGACAGCAGGACAAGTTGTGATTGGAGAAACTGTTCGCATTGCCTATTTCTCTCAGCAAATTGAGGGCTTGGATGAAAGCAAGAGAGTTATCAATTATCTGCAGGAAGTGGCAGAAGAGGTCAAGACCAGCGGTGGTTCTACGACTTCGATTGCAGAGCTGCTGGAGCAGTTCCTTTTCCCACGTTCGACGCATGGGACCTTGATTGAGAAATTGTCTGGGGGAGAGAAAAAACGTCTTTATCTCCTCAAACTGCTCTTGGAAAAACCAAATGTTCTTCTCTTGGACGAACCGACAAATGACTTAGATATTGCGACCTTGACAGTTTTGGAGAATTTCTTGCAAGGCTTTGCAGGTCCTGTCTTGACAGTTAGCCATGACCGCTATTTCTTGGATAAGGTAGCGACCAAGATTCTGGCTTTTGAAGATGGCAAGATTCGTCCTTTCTTTGGTCATTACACCGACTACTTAGATGAAAAAGCCTTTGAAACAGAGATGGCCAATCAAGTGCAAAAGATTGAAAAAGAAAAAGTGGTCAAGGTCCGTGAAGATAAGAAACGCATGACCTACCAAGAAAAGCAGGAGTGGGCAAGTATTGAAGGCGATATTGAAGCCTTGGAAAACCGTATCACTGCTATTGAAGAGGAAATGCAGGCTAACGGCTCTGACTTTGGTAAGCTGGCTACTCTCCAAAAAGAACTAGATGAGAAAAATGAAGCACTCCTTGAAAAATACGAACGCTATGAATATTTAAGTGAGTTGGCATGATGGAAGAAAAAGTCATTAAACGTAGTCCCAAGAAAATCATTTGGAATGCCTTGTTTGGCCTTTTTTCAGTGCTTTTCTTCTTGTTATCTCTCTATTATTTCCATTCGCATTCGCAAAAGGGGATCAGATTTCATACGATAAGTCTTTTGTTAATGCTGGTTTTACTTTTTTATTCTGGAGTAGGAGTTTATCTGACTTACAGACTTTTAAGTTCGGACAAGGAATATTTGAGATTTACTGTTCAGGGATTTTACTACAAACCGAATCCAAAGAAATCCAGTCATTTCTATGCTTATGCTGATGTAGAGGAATTTTCCTTCTCTCGGATTCGAGGGAAGTATAGGAATTCCTATCAGATTGAAGTTTATTTTAAAAACAAGGAAAATGAGAAAGCCCAATCACTTCTAGCCCTACTGAAGAGAAGGTGTTTCCCTTTTCATCAGTCAGCAGATTTGATCATCCCTATCATACTACTAGATGTAGTTTTTCCTGAAAGGGTCTATGAGACCATGAAGTACTATGAAAGAGAATGGCGTATTGAACAAAATCGTCAAGCAAGGAAACAGACAAAATAAGCTTCGAAAGCCAAATCTTAAAAATAGCTATAAGCCAGATTAGGTTTAAGAAAACCAATCAAAAATCCCTATCCACTGGATAGGGTTACTGTTTGTCTTCTTTTTTGGTTTCCTGGTGGAAAATATTTTGCCAGGTTTCGTGGCGACGCCAGATACTGGTATGGACAATTCCGTTCAATTCATAGCAGATGAGTTTTGTTTTCTGACTGATAGAAGTAATTTGTATATCCTTGATAGCAGAATTCAAGTCTTTTTCTGCTTTATAGGCCTCTTTATTCATCTGTTCTCCATCTTGACGAATATAGACAAAATCGTCAGCCAAGAGTTCTTCCAGTTGATTTCCTTGGTCAATCAATTGTTCACGCATAAGCAATTTTTTGTAGACATTGTCTAAAATCTCATCCTCAGGGATAGGTGCTGGCTCGATATGGACATCGGTATCAAAGACGCCAAAACGTTCCTCCAGCATAGACTCGACTTGATCCGCGATTTCATGACTCTCATAAACCGACAAGTCAGGATTCATTTCTAGCGTAATATCAAGGTAAATATTGCTACCGTATGTGCGACCTCTTTGGGACTTAACCTTGCTGATTTTGGGAATTTCCATGATGGCCTTTTGGTAGTCCTCAAGCAGACGGTCGTCAAAACCATCTGAAAGGCTAAAGGAAGACTCGATGAAGATATCATAGGCAGTCTTCAAGATAAAGAAAGTGATGATGATAGCGACCAGTTTATCCACAATAGGATAATTGAAACTGCTAGCAAGAATGGCAATGGTCGTACCAAGTGAGGTAACAGCATCAGAAAGGTTGTCCTTGGCGGCAGTCTTCAGTGCCTTGGAGTTGGATTTCTTACTAAGGCGAGTATTGTAGAGATAGACTAGAAACATAATCGCTGCAGAAATGATTCCCAGAGTTGCCCCCAGAGGATCAATGACCGTTTCTTCCCGGCTGATAATCTTTTGAATGGTATCCCGCAGCACATCAAAGCCAACATAAAACATAATGATGGAAGTGATTAAGCTAGCCAAATCTTCAATCTTCCAGTGACCAAAACGGTGGTCACGGTCCGCAGGCTGGCGTGCCATTCGAATCCCAATCAAGAGGGCCACATTTCCAATGATATCGGATACGTTATTGAAACCATCTGCCACCAAACTGGATGAATCAAGAAGGTGGCCAGTTGCTAATTTGGCTGCAGACAAGATCAAATAGGTCGAAATACTGATAATGGCCCCACGCTCAGCTAACTTGAGATTTGAGATAGATTGCTTCATTCAACTTCCTTTCTAGTCATATAGCATTCTACCATTATACTGGTTTTCAAGGGAAAATTCAAATAAGTCATTTTTTACTCTTTGAAAACTTTTCAAAATTTGGTATAATAGTACTACTCAAGGGAGTAGCTGGCAGAAACCTGTGATAGTGTCGTCATTCCGAATTTTATACTGAAAAGTATGCTTTCCGGCACTATCTTAAACAGCGAGACTTGTTATGATTAATAGGTCTCTTTTTGTTTGTCGTGAAAAGATGCGATGAGGGAAAAGAGAGTCTGTTTTGCACACAATGTCAAGGAGGAGACACATGTCAAAAGAACAAAAACGACAAGCGTTTTACACTCAGAGTCCTGAAGAGGTCTTGAAGGCTGTGGATGCGACCGAGCAAGGTTTGTCATCAAGTGAGGCGGAAAAGCGCCTTGCAGAATTTGGCCACAATGAACTCGAAGAAGGCGAGAAACGATCAATTCTGGTCAAATTCATCGAGCAATTTAAGGATTTGATGATTATCATCCTAGTTGCGGCAGCAATCTTGTCAGTCGTGACTTCTGGTGGGGAAGATATCGCAGATGCCATTATCATCTTAGCCGTGGTAATCATCAATGCTGCCTTTGGTGTTTACCAAGAAGGAAAAGCCGAAGAAGCGATCGAAGCTCTCAAATCCATGTCTAGTCCAGCTGCCCGCGTTCTTCGTGATGGGCATATGGCGGAGATTGACTCTAAAGAATTGGTTCCAGGAGATATTGTTTCCCTTGAAGCAGGTGATGTAGTACCTGCAGACCTACGTTTGATTGAAGCAAACTCTCTTAAAATTGAAGAAGCAGCTCTTACAGGTGAGTCTGTGCCAGTCGAAAAAGACTTGACAGTTGAACTTGCTGCAGATGCTGGTATTGGTGACCGTGTCAATATGGCCTTCCAAAACTCAAATGTGACTTATGGTCGTGGTCTTGGTGTTGTTATCAATACAGGGATGTACACTGAAGTTGGTCACATCGCAGGTATGCTCCAAGATGCGGATGAGACGGATACACCACTTAAACAAAACTTGAATAACCTTTCTAAGGTCTTGACCTATGCTATCTTGGTCATTGCCCTTGTTACTTTTGTAGTGGGTGTCTTCATTCAAGGGAAAAATCCACTTGGTGAGTTGATGACCTCTGTTGCGCTTGCCGTTGCAGCCATCCCAGAAGGACTTCCTGCTATCGTGACCATCGTTCTTGCCCTTGGTACTCAAGTTTTGGCCAAACGAAACTCTATCGTTCGTAAGTTGCCAGCTGTAGAAACGCTTGGTTCAACTGAAATCATCGCTTCTGATAAGACTGGTACGCTTACCATGAACAAGATGACCGTCGAAAAAGTCTTCTATGATGCAGTCCTACATGACTCTGCTGATGACATTGAACTCGGCTTGGACATGCCTCTTCTTCGTTCTGTAGTTTTGGCTAATGATACCAAGATTGATGCAGAAGGAAACCTGATCGGAGATCCAACCGAAACAGCCTTTATCCAATATGCCTTGGACAAGGGCTACGATGTGAAAGGATTTTTAGAGAAATATCCTCGTGTGGCTGAGTTGCCATTTGACTCTGACCGTAAGCTCATGTCAACGGTTCACCCATTGCCAGATGGTAAATTCCTTGTAGCGGTCAAGGGTGCCCCAGACCAACTTTTGAAACGTTGTGTTCTTCGTGATAAAGCTGGGGATATTGCTCCGATTGATGAGAAGGTTACAAACCTCATTCACACAAACAACTCTGAAATGGCTCACCAAGCCTTGCGTGTCCTCGCAGGTGCTTATAAGATTATTGACAGCATTCCAGAAAACCTGACTTCTGAAGAGCTTGAAAATGATTTAATCTTTACTGGTTTGATTGGGATGATTGACCCTGAACGTCCTGAAGCTGCTGAGGCTGTTCGTGTGGCTAAGGAAGCGGGAATTCGTCCAATCATGATTACGGGTGACCATCAAGACACTGCAGAAGCTATTGCCAAACGTTTGGGAATCATCGATGCAAATGATACAGAAGGACACGTTTTAACTGGTGCTGAGCTCAACGAACTGTCAGATGAAGACTTTGAAAAAGTAGTTGGTCAATACTCTGTTTATGCCCGTGTATCTCCAGAACACAAGGTTCGTATCGTCAAGGCTTGGCAAAAACAAGGTAAAGTCGTTGCCATGACAGGTGATGGTGTCAATGATGCGCCAGCTCTGAAAACAGCCGACATCGGTATCGGTATGGGAATCACTGGTACAGAGGTTTCTAAGGGGGCTTCTGACATGATTCTTGCAGATGATAACTTTGCGACTATTATCGTTGCAGTGGAAGAAGGACGTAAGGTCTTCTCAAACATTCAAAAGACGATTCAGTACCTACTTTCTGCCAATACTGCTGAAGTATTAACTATCTTCCTATCAACCTTGTTTGGTTGGGATGTCTTACAGCCAGTTCATCTTTTGTGGATCAACTTGGTAACCGATACTTTCCCAGCTATCGCTCTAGGTGTTGAGCCAGCTGAGCCTGGTGTCATGAACCATAAACCACGTGGACGCAAGGCAAGCTTCTTCTCAGGTGGTGTTTTGAGTTCTATCATCTATCAAGGTGTACTCCAAGCAACTATTGTTATGAGTGTTTATGGTCTTGCGATTGCTTACCCAGTTCATGTGGGTGACAATCATGCCATTCATGCAGATGCCCTAACTATGGCCTTTGCAACCCTTGGTTTAATTCAGCTCTTCCATGCTTATAATGTCAAGTCTGTTTACCAATCCATCTTGACAGTTGGACCATTCAAGTCTAAGACCTTCAACTGGTCTATCTTGGTATCCTTCATCCTTCTCATGGCAATAATCGTCGTAGAACCACTTGAAGGAATTTTCCACGTAACCAAACTAGACTTGTCTCAATGGGGAATCGTCATGGCTGGAAGCTTCTCAATGATTATTATCGTCGAAATTGTTAAATTTATCCAACGCAAACTTGGCTTTGACAAGAATGCGATTTAAAAAGAAAAAGTCATCTTCGGATGGCTTTTTGCTACAGTTGAGGGAAAGGGCTTGCAGTTATCAGCTTTTGTGCTATAATTGCTATAATATAGTAAAAAGCAAGAGGAGTGTGAGGAAGTGGAAAAGAAAATTGTAAAGGATATCTTATTTTTATCTCAGGTATCTCAGCCGGCAAATCAGGAAGATCTGTATCTTGCCAGAGATTTACAGGATACGCTTTTAGCCAATCGTGAGACCTGTGTCGGTCTGGTTGCTAATATGATTGGGGTGCAAAAGCGCGTGATTATCTTTAATCTTGGCTTGGTTCCCATGGTCATGTTTAACCCAGTGCTCCTGTCCTTTGAAGGAACTTATGAGACAGAAGAAGGTTGTTTGTCCTTGACAGGTGTGAGACCTACTAAGCGTTATGAAACCATAAGGGTTACCTATCGTGACAGCAAGTGGCAGGAACAGACCATTACCTTGACAGGCTTCCCAGCTCAGATTTGCCAGCATGAACTGGATCATTTGGAAGGACGAATCATTTAGGAGGAAATCAAATGAAACGAATAGTCTTCGAACTTATTTTTATCGCAACGACCTGGTATATCTTTTTACCGCCTCTTAACCTGACCAGCTGGGAATTTCTCTTTTTCCTCTGTGGGCATTTGCTGGTTGTAGCAGTCTTATTTGGCTTTGGCAAGGGAATCAATCTGGTCAAAACGGTGCATGTGCGCCACGGCAAGGCAGAAGCTGCCTTAAATCTGGAGGGTTTCAAAATCAATTGGTTAGGGAAAATCCTTTTAGCTTCTATTGGAGGAATTCTTCTCTTAGCAGCCTTGGTTTCCTTGGTGACTTCTAGCATTTTTCAGGCTAAGAATTATGCCAATGTAGTCACGGTTACTGAAAAAGACTTTACTGAATTTCCTAAGACTGATACCAGTAAGGTTCCTATTTTAGATAGAAGTACTGCTGAAAAAATTGGTGACCGCTACTTGGGTTCCCTAACGGATAAGGTTTCGCAGTATGTGGCGGCAGACACCTATACTCAACTAACGATTGACGGAAAGCCTTATCGAGTTACGCCACTAGAATACGCAGACCCTATCAAGTGGTTTAATAATCAAGCCAAGGGAATCGGCGAGTATATCAAGGTGGACATGGTAACTGGTAATGCGGACTTGGTGGACTTGAAAACACCAATCAAGTATTCTGACTCGGAGTATTTTAACCGCGATGTCAAGCGTCACCTACGCTTGAAGTACCCAACTAAGATCTTTAAAACTCCATCTTTTGAGGTGGACGATGAGGGCAATCCTTTCTATGTAGCAACGGTTTACCAAAAGCAATTTGGACTTGCGGTTCCTCGCCCTGTTTCAGTCATTATCTTGGATGCCACAAATGGAGAAACCAAGGAATACGACTTGTCAGATGTTCCAGAATGGGTGGATAGGGTCTATCCAGCTGAGGAAACTATTGAGCAAATTAACTACAACGGCAAGTACAAGGACGGTTTCTGGAATGCTATGATTTCCAAGAAAAACGTGACCCAGACTACCAAGGGATATAATTATTTGTCTATCGGCAATGACATCTACCTCTACACAGGAGTGACATCGGCCAATGCAGATGAAAGTAATCTTGGTTTTATCCTAGAAAATATGCGAACAGGAGAAATCACTAAGTACAGCTTGGCTTCTGCGACCGAAGAATCAGCCCGTGAATCAGCCGAAGGTGCTGTTCAGGAGAAATCCTACAAGGCGACCTTCCCAATCCTCATCAACCTTAATGACAAGCCTCTCTACATCATGGGCTTGAAGGACAATGCTGGCTTGGTCAAAGAGTATGCTTTGGTAGACTCAGTCGAGTACCAAAACGTTATCGTAGCTACGACAGTGGAAGAGCTACTCAGCAAGTACGCCAATAAAAACGACCTTGAAATTGATAATGCAACAACAGAAAGCATCAAGGGTGTGGTAGCAGACCTCAAATCAGCTGTTATCAAAGGAGACACCGTCTACTTCTTTAAAGTTGATGGCAAGATATACAAGGTCAAGGCCTCTGTATCAGATGACCTCCCTTACCTTGAAAATGGTAAAACCTTCGAAGGTCAAGTAGGAAAAGACAACTATCTTAAGACCTTTAAAGTTCAGTAAGAGGAGAGGCTGGGCAAAACCTCAATTTCAGGAAAAAATGAAGTAAATCTTTCCATCATAAAACGCATGGTATCAAGATTTCTCAATTCCTGATACTATGCATTTTTTAATTTTAATGCCTTTTTCCCAGTCTCTTTTCAGATGAATTCCTTGGTAGTGGCAAAAAAATATGCTACACTATCAATATGAAAATTTTAATCCCAACAGCAAAAGAAATGAACACAGACTTGCCAAGTATTGAAGCCACTCCTTTAAAACCAGAAAGTCAGGCTGTGCTGGATGCCTTGGCTCTCTATTCTGTTAGTCAATTGGAGAGTTTTTACAAAGTTTCAGCCGAGAAAGCTGTGGCAGAATTTCAAAATATCCAAACTTTAAAAAAACAAACTGCTCAACACTATCCAGCCTTGAAACTTTTTGATGGGCTTATGTACCGTCATATCAAGCGAGACAAACTGGACGAGGCAGAACAAGCCTATCTTGAAAATCATGTCTTCATTACCTCGGCCTTGTACGGTGTTGTTCCAGCCTTGTCACCTATGGCCCCTCACCGTTTGGACTTTTTGATGAAGTTAAAAGTCGCTGGTAAGACTTTGAAGAGCCATTGGAAGGCAGCCTATGATGAAGCTGTGAAGCAGGAAGAAATGATTTTTTCTCTCTTGTCGTCCGAGTTTGAGACTGTGTTTTCTAAGGAAATCAGAGAAAAAATGGTGACCTTCAAATTCATGGAGGATAGAGGTGGTCAGCTGAAGATTCACTCAACCATTTCCAAGAAAGCGCGTGGTGCCTTCCTGACAGCCCTGATACAAAATCAAGTACAGACGGTGGAGGAAGCTCGTCGCTTAAGCTTTGCAGGGTTTACCTACAGAGAAGATTTGTCACAGCCACAGGAATTGGTTTTTGTTAAGGAAGTATAGAAATCAGGTAAGAGAAAAAGTCAGCAGGACCCTGCTGACTTTTTAGTTTATAAAGTATTGGATATATGAATCTCATTTGATAAAGTGTTGAGGTGATTAACCAAATCCATGATTGACAGATGGTTTCGGCAAATAAACTTCTTAGTAATCCCTGGAATATAGAAATTAGACACGATGATATCGTAATCTGTCTGATTTAAAATCTCAGGACTTGTTTGTAATTCATCCCAAATATCGAAGGTAAAGCGGTTATTACAGTAATAGGAAAGCATATCAACAAAGGTAAGGGATATAGCATGGTCAAAGTTACTGATAATCAAAACCTTGATAGGTGGTCGATTTTCTAACAACTGAGTAGAGAGGTTTTCAGCATGGGTTAAGATGGTGTACATCAGGTGTTCCAACTGTTCAGGATGGTCATGCTGTCCAATTGCTTGACGGTATTGAGCCAGTTCTTGACGTGCACTTCCCATAAAGTCTGGGAAGTAAACTTCAAATTTTTTAATCGTCAATGCTTTTTGTTCAAATAGGATTGGGGTAGAAAAGATTTCCTGTCTTTCAAAGAAAGCAGTGTTGTGTAAATGCCAAATCAGCTCATCGTGGTTGGTAAAAGTAATCTTATATTGTTTTGATAGGCGTTCTAATATTTGACTCAGTAATTGGTAAGAGTATCTTGCTTCACTGTTTTCTTCTAAAGAGTTGAAGAATTCTTGAGGATTTAAGAAAAGATTGTTTTGAATAAAGGATATAAAAATTTGGGCGATGATATCTGGAGTGATTTCAAGTCCCAGTTTTTCAGAGAAATGGACAAGTAGCTCCTCAAAATTTGGAATATTCATCAAAAGAGGGTAGTATTCATCGAAGAAATGATTTGGTAAGTCGATAAAATGACCATTTTTGACGCGGTAAATACTGATAGCTATCATCAATTTGTACATTCTATAAATTGAAAATCGCATCGGGTAATTCGTGATTTTATAGAAGAAGTCAGCAAACTCTGTTAAATCCTCTTCAGGAAGGTCAGGAAAAGGCCAGTCTAGGAAATAATAGCGCTCAGAAAAGTATTGGGCAAAAAAATAACGAATATCCGTTTCATTACCAAGAATTGCAGTAGGGGTAAAAGATAATTCAATCTGAAATTGTGATGATAGAGTTTTTGTAATATTTCGGCCTAATCGATAGAGGTTGGCACTACTTGAGTGAAGATTTTCTATCGTTCGATAAATAGGTAGCCCCTCATTGAAGAACATATACTCTAGTAATTGAAAAGACTGAGAATGAGCAAGAAAATATTGATAAATATCTTCTACACTAGTGTTAACATCTAAATCTATCATAATTCCGTTAACGGAAGATTGGATGTCAATATTTGGGAAAGCTGTTCGTAATTCATTTAAATCATTTTTTAGGATTCGTTCTGTACATCCTAATTTTTCGGCAAGTGCATGTAACCTTATCCAATTACGATTCTGAATTAAGGTTTCCATTAAACGTAATTGTCTTTGGTCTTTTGTGGATAAAAGGTTGCGCATTTAGGTATTTCCTCCTAAATTATATTGTATCATAATTATGATTCTTTTGTACAAAAAAACAAGAATTAAAAATATGTACATTAAATTCAAAAAAAAAAAAAAAAAATATGGCTCCATGGTACAAAAATCAGATATATTAATTTCATAGATAATATTGATTAATGGCTCAAATAGTTGTAAAGTGTAAACTATAAATTACTATCTAGGAGTTTGAAATGAAACATTCACATAAGAAATCATTTGACTGGTATAGCATGCAACAACGATACTCTATTCGTAAGTATCACTTTGGTGCGGCTAGTGTCTTGCTCGGGACAGCCTTAGTCTTGGGAACTGCTGCCAATGCGCAATCAGTACAAGCAGAGGAACAACATCCTGAGGCAACTAATAGTGTCTCTGTTGATAAGGATAAGGTAGATGAAGCTACTAAACCAGCAGAAGTTTCTACACCTAAAAAAGAAACAACTTATGCAGCTCCAACTGTTGCTAACCCAGTAGAAACGACTCCAGTTAAAACTGAAGAAGCTACTAAAACAGCAGAAAAAGTTGAAGAAGCAAAAGACAAAAAAGAAGAAGTAACGCATCAAGATGCTGTTGACAAGTCAAAATTGTTAACAGCTCTTTCGCGTGCTAAAAAACTTGAGAGTAAGTTATATACAGAAGCAAGTGCTGCTAACTTGCAAGCAAGTATCCAAGCTGGTCAAAGCTTGCTTGGAAAAGCAGCTGCGACTGAAGCTGAAGTATCAGCAGCAGAGTCCTCTATCCAATCAGCTATTATTGGTCTAGAACTTCGTTCTAACTCTGATAAAGGAACTGTATCAGAAACTCCTGTAGTGAAGAAAACTGACACAGCAGAAGCCAAAGAAGAAGCTAAACCAGCTGCAACAACGACTGATCGTTCAGCTCTTGATAGTAGCGTTTTAGCAACTAATGCACCTGCTAAAGTAGAAACAACTGCAGCTCCAGAATCAACTAATGAAATCTTGAAACCAGGTTTGAGCCTTTCTGATGCTCGCCAAAATCCAGCTATCCGTAAGGAAGACTTGGATAAAGGTCATAGTGGCTTTAGAGCGGCTAGCAATCCAGCCAACCCAATTGTCTCAGGTTCTGGAAATACAGTTGCATTTTCAGACATCAGCCAAGGTGGTCGTAGTTATAGTTTCCGTGGCTACGGGAACTCACGTGGTGGTAATTCAATTCATTACGATGTAACAACAGTACGTCAAGGTAATAAATTGAATTTCACAATCAAATATTCTGGTCCGGGCGAATTTGTTAATAATAACTTTATCTTGGATAAAGGGGATGGATTTGGAAATCCTTCCAATGCGACAATCACAACTCCAAGGTTAAGAGATCAATCAAAACCTATTAGCCAAGGTGCCAACTACGTATCTCACTCAGGATACAGTATGACCTCTGCTACTTCAACAAATACGGAACAAACAATCAGATTTAGTTTGCCAATCAATAATCCAAATGGTGACTTGTCTGTTCGTTTGAAACCTGTTACTTTTAACGTGGACCAAGGTGGTGGCGGTGCCGCTACTAGCAATGACCCATACAGCAACTCCAACTATTATCATAGAGCAAATCCACTATACTTGGATGCAAACCCTTATGGTGGTACTAATAATAAGACTGTTTCAGAAGACATTGATTTCCAAACAGTCTACCTTCCAACTAGTAAATTACCAGAAGGTCAAACTAGATTAGTTCGAGAAGGTGAAAAAGGACAACGTCAAATTACCTATAAAGTTCATCGATTTGGTAACGAAACACTTTTAGGATTGCCAATTAGTAATTCTGTTACTAAAGAAGCTAAGCCACGTATTATGCAAATTGGTGTGGCTAAAGAGCTAATCGATACAGTAAAACCACGTGTTGATCAAAATAAAGTTGGTGATACAAATAACCTCACTTTCTATCTTGATAACGATGGAAATGGTGTTTATACTGAAGGCGTAGACGAACTTGTTCAAAAAATTGCTATTAAAGATGGAGCCAAGGGTGAAAAAGGGGACCAAGGTGAACGCGGTCTAACTGGAGCTAAAGGTGAAAAAGGAGACCAAGGCGAACGCGGTCTAACTGGAGCCCAAGGTGCTAAAGGTGAAAAAGGAGACCAAGGCGAACGCGGTCTAACTGGAGCCCAAGGTGCCAAAGGTGAAAAAGGAGACCGAGGCGAACGTGGACTCACTGGAGCTAAAGGTGAAAAAGGAGATCGAGGTGAACGCGGTCTGACTGGAGCCCAAGGTGCCAAAGGTGAAAAAGGAGACCGAGGCGAACGTGGACTCACTGGAGCTAAAGGTGAAAAAGGGGATCAAGGCGAACGCGGTCTCACTGGAGCTAAAGGTGAAAAAGGAGACCAAGGCGAACGCGGTCTCACTGGAGCTAAAGGTGAAAAAGGGGATCAAGGCGAACGTGGACTCACTGGAGCCAAAGGTGAAAAAGGAGACCGAGGCGAACGCGGTCTGACTGGAGCTAAAGGTGAAAAAGGAGACCAAGGTGAACGCGGTCTGACTGGAGCCCAAGGTGCCAAAGGTGAAAAAGGAGACCGAGGCGAACGCGGTCTAACTGGAGCCCAAGGTGCCAAAGGTGAAAAAGGAGACCAAGGTGAACGCGGTCTGACTGGAGCCCAAGGTGCTAAAGGTGAAAAAGGAGACCGAGGTGAACGCGGTCTCACTGGCGCACAAGGTGCTAAAGGTGAAAAAGGAGACCAAGGTGAACGCGGTCTGACTGGAGCCCAAGGTGCTAAAGGTGAAAAAGGAGACCGAGGCGAACGCGGATTAACTGGAGCGCAAGGTCAGGCAGGTCGTGACGGTGTAACTCCAACCGTAACCGTTAAAGATAATAAAGAAGACGGTACTCACACTATCACTATTAACGACGGTAGAGGTAATGTTACAAATACTGTTGTAAGAGATGGTTTCGATGGAGCAAGCCCATTAGTTGCGACTCAACGAAATGAAGCTGATAAAACAACAACTGTTATCTTCTATTATGATCAAAATGACAACAACGAATTTGATGCAGGAGATACAAAACTAAAAGAAGTTGTCATTGCAGATGGTGCCAAAGGTGAAAAAGGAGACCAAGGTGAACGTGGATTAACTGGGGCACAAGGTGCTAAAGGTGATCGAGGCGAACGTGGTGAAACAGGGGCAGCAGGACGTGATGGTAAAACGCCAGTAATTACTACAGCTCGTGGTAAAGATGGTCATAGTACTGACATTACATTTACAATTCCTGGAGAAGAGCCTGTTGTAGCTAACATTAAAGATGGTAAAGATGGACGTACACCAACCATCGACTTAAATGCCTTAGCTGAAGCAGCAGCAAGATTAAACAATCAAAGAAGCGGAAGAGTAAGAAGAGCATTATCTGATGATGCAACTGCTGCAAAACCAAAACCAAAAATAAATGGTAAAAATGGGCTACGTATAACATCGTACTTTGATAATAACCATAATGGTGTATACGATCCAGATGTAGATGAATTAATTGATGAAGCTGATATTCCACCTGTAACAGATGGAATTAATGGTCAAGATGGACGTGACGGACGTAATGGTGCTGAATTATTAAGTGGGCCTAAAGCACCAACAGCAGATGATGGTAAAGATGGCGACACTTATATCGATGCAACTACAGGTGATGTTTATAAGAAAGAAAACGGAACTTGGGATAAGATTGGTAACATTCGTGGACCTCAAGGTCTAAAAGGTGAAGATGGAGTTGCAGGACCACAAGGGCTACAAGGACCTAAAGGGGACAAAGGTGCTCAAGGTCTTCAAGGTCGTGATGGTCAAGACGGAGCACAAGGTTTACCAGGACGCGACGGACGTGATGGCGCAGCAGGTCGTGACGGACGTGATGGACGCGACGGAAAAGACGTCTTGAACGGCAAAGTTAACCCAGAAGCAAATCAAGGTAAAGACGGCGATAAATACGTTAATACAGAAACAGGCGACGTCTTCGTTAAGAATAACGGCAACTGGGAAAAAGAAGGCAACATCAAAGGCCCTAAAGGGGACAAAGGTGAACAAGGTCTTCAAGGTCGTGATGGTCAAGACGGAGCACAAGGTTTACCAGGACGCGACGGACGTGATGGCGCAGCAGGTCGTGACGGACGTGATGGACGCGACGGAAAAGACGTCTTGAACGGCAAAGTTAACCCAGAAGCAAATCAAGGTAAAGACGGCGATAAATACGTTAATACAGAAACAGGCGACGTCTTCGTTAAGAATAACGGCAACTGGGATAAAGAAGGCAACATCAAAGGCCCTAAAGGGGACAAAGGTGAACAAGGTCTTCAAGGTCGTGATGGTCAAGACGGAGCACAAGGTTTACCAGGACGCGACGGACGTGATGGTGCAGCAGGTCGTGACGGACGTGATGGACGCGACGGAAAAGACGTCTTGAACGGCAAAGTTAACCCAGAAGCAAATCAAGGTAAAGACGGCGATAAATACGTTAATACAGAAACAGGCGACGTCTTCGTTAAGAATAACGGCAACTGGGATAAAGAAGGCAACATCAAAGGCCCTAAAGGGGACAAAGGTGAACGTGGAGAAGATGGTAAGACTCCAGAAGTAACTGTAACTCCAGGTAAAGACGGCCATAGTACTGACATTACATTCACTGTTCCAGGAAAAGATCCAGTTACAGTAAATGTTAAGGACGGAGAAAATGGTCTAAACGGTAAAACTCCAAAAGTTGATTTGCTCCGTGTCGAAGGACAAAATGGAAATCCATCTCATACAATTGTGACATTCTATACTGATGAAAACAATGATGGTAAGTACACTCCAGGAACTGATGAACTTCTAGGTTCTGAAATGATTAAAGATGGTGCTAAAGGTGCGGACGGACGTGATGGTAAATCATTGCTTACTGTCAAAGATGGTAAAGAAACTAAAGTTTACCAAGAAGATCCAGCACATCCAGGTCAACCATTGAACCTAGAAAAACCTCTTGCAGTTATTAAAGATGGAGTGGACGGTGTCTCTCCAACAGTAACAGCTGTTCGTAAGGATGAAGAAGGTCATAAAGGTGTAGAAATCACTGTTGATAACCATGATGGTTCACAACCAACTACAGTCTTTGTTCAAGATGGTGCTAAGGGAGAAACTGGTGCAACCGGTCAGGATGGACAAACTCCTACAATCACTACTCAACGTGGACAAGATGGCCAAAGTACTCTTGTAACTATCACAACACCAGGAAAAGATCCAGTAACCTTTACAGTAAAAGATGGTAAGAATGGTAAAGATGGTCGTACACCAACTATTAATTTAAAAGAGTTAGTAGAAGCAGTTAGAAGAGGTGCTGGATTAGTTGGAAATTCACAACCTTCAACATCTAGAAGTGCAAGAAATAGAAGATCATTACCAGATGAAAATAGAAGTGCAACTGATTCATCAGAAACACCACAACCAACTACTACAGGTTCAACAGGTTCACAACCATCAGCTACAGGCTCAACAGCATCACAACCAACATCAACTCAACCTAAACCATCAGGTGAATATGCGGGAACCGAAATAAAAGCATATTATGATAATAATAATAATGGTGTATTTGATGAAGGTGATGAGTTGATATCAAGTACTGTTATTCCTCCTGCTCCAAAAGGAGAGAATGGTAATGATGGTAAAGATGCTATAAGAGGAGCTGAATTATTAAGTGGAGTTACTGCCCCAACTGCTAATGATGGTAAAGACGGTGATACTTATATCGACGCCAATACAGGTGATGTTTACAAGAAAGAAAATGGTTCTTGGAACAAGATTGGTAATATCCGTGGACCTCAAGGAGTAGCCGGTGAAAAAGGCGACAAAGGTGAAAAAGGTGAAAAAGGTGAAAACGGAGCTAATGGAGCAGACGGTAAATCACCAGTTGTAAATGTAACGGACAATGGAGATGGAACACACTCTATTACTGTTAGAAACCCTGATGGTTCTGAATCAACAACTAAAGTTAAAGATGGTAAAGACGGTAAAACTGCCAATATCACTACAACAGAAAATCCAGATGGAAGTCATACAATTACTGTAACAAATCCAGATGGAACAACTAAAGAAACAGTTGTTAAAAACGGTAAAGACGGTAAGACTCCAAAAGTTGAAGTAACGGATAACGGAGACGGAACTCATACTGTTAAAGTTACAGATGGAGACGGTAATGTTACCAACGCTATCATCAAAGATGGTAAAGATGGTAAAGCTGCAACAGCAACAACTACTGAAAACCCAGATGGAAGCCACACTGTAACAATCACTAACCCAGACGGAACTAAGAATGAGTTTGTCGTTAAGAATGGACGTGACGGTGTTGATGGACGTACTCCAACCGCATCTGTTCGTGATAATGGAGACGGAAGTCATACAATCGTTATTACAAATCCAGAAGGTGTGACAACTGAAACCACAGTTCGTGATGGTAAATCACCAAAAGTTACTATAACTGATGAACAAAATGGAACTCACAAAATTTCAGTTCTAAATGGTGATGGAACAACTACTGAAACAATCATTAAAGATGGTAAATCACCAGTAGCAACAGTTAGAGATAACCAAGACGGTACTTACACTATTCGTGTAGAAAACGGTAATGGTACTGTTTCTGAAACCACAGTTCGTGATGGTAAATCACCAACTGCTAAGGTTGTGGATAACGGAGATGGAACTCACACTATCACAGTTGTGAACTCAGACGGTACAACTACAACAACTACAGTTCGTGATGGTAAAGAACCAAAACTTGAAGTGATTGATAACAACAATGGTTCACACACTATTAAAGTGACAGGTGCTGATGGTAAAGAAACTACAACTACAATCTTTGATGGTAAATCACCAAAAGCTAACATCGTTGATAACGGAGACGGAACTCATACATTAACAATCGTAGATTCTGATGGTCGTGAATACAAATCTATTATCAAAGATGGTAAAGACGGCAAAGATGGCGTTTCACCAACTGTAACTGTTAAAAATAATAACGATGGAACTCACGTTGTAACAATCACTAATCCTGATGGAAGTAAGACAGAAATGGTGATTAAAGACGGTAAAGATGGTAAATCACCAAAAGTTTCTGTTGAAGATAATGGTGATGGTAGTCATACAATCACAATCATCAATTCTGATGGAACTGTGACAAAAACAGTTATTAAAGATGGTAAAGATGGTCGTGATGGACGTGATGGTAAAGATGGCAAAGATGGTAAATGTGGATGCCAAGACAAACCAGTAACACCATCAAATGACAAACCAGTTCCTCCAACACGTAATGTGCCAGAAGGACCAACGTTTGCAATGCCAGAACCACCAGTTCATGAATTGCCAGAATTCAACGGTGGTGTGCCAGGAATGCCAGAAGTTCATGAATTGCCAGAATTTAACGGTGGAGTACCAGGTATGCCTGAAGTTACTGAAGTACCAGAATTAGATATGCCAACAGTACCAGCACAACCAACACCAAGTGTACCGGTTAAACCTGTGCCAGCGCAACCAACACCAAATGTACCGACACCAGAAGTGCCAGTACAACCAACTCCAGTTGTTCCAACACCAGAAGTACCGGTTAAACCAGTACCAGCGGTTCCAGAACAACCAGTAGTACCAACACCAGCTCAACCAGCAACTCCAGTAAATGCTAACCCAGTAGTTCCAACTACAGTTAAAGAAAACCATGGGGACAAATTACCTGAAACTGGAAGCCAATCTGATTATATCTCTGTTCTTCTAGGTAGCGGTATTCTATTGAGCCTATATGTAGGTCGAAGAAAAGAAGATTAATCAGCCAAAAGCAGTCACTAATTTCTCGAAAGAAGATGATAAGTGATAGATCTCGAATGAAAGAATATTCTTAGAATGATTTTCCTATGATGGAAAAGACTGCTAAAAACCTTGAGTGGCAACGCTCAAGGTTTTTTTGGATGGCTGATGTTTGTCTGAAAATTTTGATTGAGTCTAAAAATGCCACCCTATTAGGTGGCGATAATTGATTTAGACTTCTTAAAATTCTCTATTTTTTACTGAACTGCTGCGAGCAAGTCTTGAGCTTGTTTTTCAATTGAGTTTAGGACTGTTTCTTCGAGAACCAATTTTCCGTCTGCCCAGGCAGAGTCGTTGACACGTGCAGCAGTGAAATCACCAACGACTTGTGTACGGATAAATGGCAAGAGGTCCTTGTAGATAGAGAAAAGTTGATCGTGACCTGCATTGGCTACAGATGATACTGTGACAAACTTGTCTTGAAGAGCAGAAGCGCCACGTGTATCAGATAAGTCAAGGGCACGAGATAGCCAATCAAGCAAGTTTTTCACTGTTCCAGGGATAGAGAAATTGTAGACTGGAGAGAAAATCCAGATAGCATCCGCAGCGAGAACCTCTTCACGAGCAGCAGCTACAGCTGGATGAGTTGGAACTTCCAAATCTTGGCTGAAAAGAGGAAGGGCTGAATAATCAAGATAGCTAACTTCTGCTTTACCAGCAAGTGCTTTCTCAGCTTCGAGGGCCATTTGGTGGTTGAAAGAACCTTGACGTAGTGATCCGACGATAAATAATACTTTTTTAGACATGATATGTCTCCTTTTTCTTAAAATTTCCGAGAAGTCTCTCGTTGTTATAAAATATATTACAACAAAAGAAAAGGACTTGCAAGAAATTTGCTTAGAGTTTATTTGAAAATTATAAAATTGCTGAAACTCTAGTCAGTTGCCACTGGAAAAGTAAGAACTGTTTTTTGGATTTTAGTTTTCTTTGATTTTATAGGAGTATTCCAATATTCTCTTGTAATATGATGACATAAGTGATAAAATAAACAAGAAAACTCGCAATAGAAACCGCATAACAGCTATTTTCCGGTATCATTTCATAAATAATTAAAGGAACAATAATGGCATTGAAGAATGCTTCTAAAAAGGGGTGGAGATCATGTAAGGAACAGATTAACAAGTGACGGACAAAAGAAATAATAATACACTTGTTAAAGGAGAAAAAATGTTAATAAGAAATTATCGGAAAAATATTGGCCTGATGGCCGGAGTTGAGTTTTTTGCATTTCTAGGGATTACCAGTTTTTGGATTCTCTTTCTCAGTCAAAACGGAATGTCTCTTTGGCAGATTGGACTTCTGGAGAGTATTTTTCATACGACCAGTCTTCTCTGTGAAATTCCATCTGGTATGTTAGCTGACCGCTATTCCTATAAGACCAACCTTTATTTAAGTCGTATAGCAGGAATTGTGTCTTCTATTCTCATGTTGGCTGGGCAAGGAAATTTTTGGATTTATGCACTAGCTATGGCGATAAATGCCTTGTCTTATAATTTTGATTCAGGAACAAGCGCAGCAATGGTTTATGATTCAGCCGTGGAAGCTGGACTCAAGAAGCGTTACTTATCTATTTCAAGTTTTATGTCAGGAGTAGCAGAAGGAACTCGGTCTTTGGGGACAGTGTTGGCGGGATTTTTTGTCCATGGTCAATTGCACCTGACCTACTATATCATGATTGCCACTTCTATCATAGTTCTTTTCCTGATTTGGATGCTGAAAGAGCCCAGTGTCAAGCTAGAAAAAGCTGATAGTGTGACCATGAAACAGATTATTTGGACTGTTAAGGAAGAGTTGAAGCGAAATCCCATGCTTTTCAACTGGATGATTTTGTCTCAGATTGTCGGAACACTCATGTGCATGTTTTATTTTTACTATCAAAATCAGTTACCAGATTTAAGTAGTTGGCAAATTTCAGCAGTTATGCTACTTGGTAGTCTCTTGAATATCCTTGCAGTCTATCTAGCGAGTAAGATTGGAAAGAGATATGCCGCCTTGAAGATTTTCCCTCTTCTCGTCCTGCTGACTGGAGTTACCTACCTGCTGTCCTACTTTGGAACACCTCTAATCTATATTTTGGTTTATTTGATTAGTAATGCTCTATATGCTCTTTTTCAGCCGATTTTTGACAATGATTTGCAAGAGCGCCTTCCAAGTGAAGTAAGGGCAACCATGCTGAGTGTCTACTCTATGATGTTTAGCCTAAGTATGATTGTATTCTTCCCACTGACAGGGTGGTTGATTGACCATTTAGGCTTTGTAGTAGCATTTCTTTATCTAGGATTCTTTTTAGTCATGATTAGCCTTCTACTGCCTGTATTTTTAGGAAAAATGGCTAAAAGAATAGATGATAAAATAATTCCATAAGTTAAAAGAACTTCTAAAAACTTGAGTGCCAAAGCTCAAGTTTTTTAATAGGTTGATTTTGGAGCTGCCTTTACTTTTCTTGCTCGGTTTTAATCAAGAAAAATCTGTTTTGTTTGAAGGAAGAAATAAAGTGCGTTTGTTCCTATATTCACTTGTAATAAAGCCCAATAGATGGTAAAATAGACGAGTGAAAAAAAGACAAAATAAAGCAAAAAATAATCTACTGTGGCAGTATGGTCTAGGGATGACGATTTTGCTTGTGGTTATCAGTGCTTCCTTTCTGTATCTGGTTTCTCTCGGCATGAAACCCTATCAAACAGCTAAAAGTGAAGGAGAAAAATTAGCTCAGCAGTATGCAGGATTAGAGCAGGCTGATCAGGTTGACTTATACAATGGCTTGGAATCCTATTATAGCGTTCTTGGTCATAATAAAAAACAAGAAGCACTTGCTGTCCTGATTGGAAAAGATGACCATAAGATTTACGTTTATCAGCTAAATCAAGGTGTTTCACAAGAAAAAGCAGAAGCTGTTTCGAAGGAAAAAGGAGCTGGCGAGATTGACAAGATTACCTTTGGCCGTTATCAAGATAAGCCAATCTGGGAAGTCAAGTCAGGCTCTGATTTTTATCTAGTAGATTTTGAAACAGGAGCATTGGTCAATAAGGAGGGCCTATGAAACTATCCAACCGTGTTTTAGAAATGGAAGAAAGTGTCACTTTAGCTAGTGATGCGAGAGCAAAAAAATTAAAAGCTCAAGGTAAGGATGTCCTTTTCTTGACCTTGGGACAACCAGATTTTCACACTCCTGAAAATATTCAGGATGCTGCAGTTAAAGCTATTCGAGAAGGACAGGCTTCCTTCTATACAGTAGCTTCAGGTCTACCAGAATTAAAAGCTGCAGTGAATACCTACTTCGAGCGCTACTATGGCTATTCTGTCGCAAGTAACGAGGTTACCTTTGCTACAGGTGCCAAGTTCTCCCTCTATACTTTCTTTATGGCTGTAATCAATCCTTTAGATGAGGTTATTATTCCAACTCCATACTGGGTTAGTTATGGAGATCAGGTCAAGATGGCAGAAGGGATTCCAGTCTTTGTTCAAGCTAAAGAAGACAATGATTTTAAAGTCACGGTGGATCAACTAGAACTAGTTAGGACAGATAAAACAAAGGTTTTGGTTCTCAATTCACCATCTAATCCGACTGGTATGATCTATACTCGTGAAGAATTACTAGCTATCGGAAATTGGGCAGTTGAGCATGACATTCTGATTTTAGCAGATGATATATACGGTCGCCTTGTTTATAATGGAAATGAATTTGTTCCAATCTCAAGTCTATCAGAAGCAATTCGTAAGCAAACTATTGTTATCAACGGTGTATCTAAAGCCTATGCCATGACGGGTTGGCGAGTTGGTTATGCGGTAGGTAATCCTGAAATCATTGCAGCTATGAGTAAATTGACGGGACAAACAACTTCAAATTTGACATCTGTTTCTCAATATGCGGCTATTGAAGCCTTAACAGGACCACAGGAGTCTGTTGATATCATGCGTCAGGCTTTTGAGGAGCGTCTCAATACCATTTATCCGCTATTATGTGAGGTCCCAGGTTTTGAAGTCGTTAAACCACAAGGAGCTTTCTATCTCTTCCCAAATGTAAAAAAAGCCATGGAGATGAAAGGTTATACAGATGTGACTGACTTTACAACAGCTATTCTTGAGGAAGTTGGTTTGGCACTCATAACAGGAGCTGGCTTTGGAGCGCCAGAAAATGTCCGCCTCAGCTATGCGACAGACCTAGACACGCTTAAAGAAGCAGTTAAACGTTTGAAAGCATTTATGGGTAGTGAGAATGATTGATCATTTTGAAATTAAGGTAAAGGATTTACAAATTTCAGAAGGATTTTATAGGAGTTTTCTCGCCCCTTTGGGCTATAAATTGGCTTTTAAAACTACTTCTCTAATCAGTTTTCTTGCCCCAAATAGCCCTCATCCTGGTGGTGACTTTTGGTTAGCTCAGGGGACGCAAAATCCTATTCACTTTGCTTTCTTAGCAGAAAATAAGGAAGAGGTTCAAGCTTGTTATGAGGCTGGCTTAGAGGCAGGTGGGCTAGACAATGGTGCTCCTGGTTATCGCAGTGAGCATCCGATTTATTATGCTGCTTTTATGATTGATCCAGATGGGAACAATATAGAGGTGGTTTGCCATAAAGAATAAAAAAGAAAAGGAAAAATAATGACAAAACGTGTAACGATTATTGATGTAAAAGACTATGTTGGTCAAGAAGTGACGATTGGTGCTTGGGTTGCCAACAAATCAGGAAAAGGAAAAATCGCCTTCTTGCAATTGCGCGATGGAACAGCCTTCTTCCAAGGTGTGGCCTTTAAACCAAACTTTGTAGAAAAATTTGGTGAAGAAGTGGGGATTGAGAAGTTTGATGTCATCAAACGCTTGAGCCAAGAAACGTCTGTCTATGTGACAGGTATTGTCAAAGAAGACGAACGTTCTAAGTTTGGCTATGAGTTGGACATTACAGACATCGAAGTAATCGGTGAATCTCAAGACTACCCAATCACACCAAAAGAACACGGAACAGACTTCTTGATGGACAACCGTCACTTGTGGCTCCGTTCTCGTAAGCAAGTAGCGGTGATGCAAATCCGTAACGCTATCATTTATGCAACTTATGAATTCTTTGACAAGAACGGCTTCATGAAGTTTGATAGCCCAATTTTGTCAGGAAATGCTGCAGAAGATTCAACTGAACTCTTTGAAACGGACTACTTCGGAACGCCAGCCTACTTGAGCCAGTCAGGTCAGCTTTACCTAGAAGCAGGTGCTATGGCTCTTGGTCGTGTATTTGACTTTGGTCCCGTATTCCGTGCTGAAAAATCAAAAACACGTCGTCACTTGACTGAGTTCTGGATGATGGACGCAGAGTACTCATACTTGACACATGATGAGTCGCTTGACTTGCAAGAAGCTTATGTGAAAGCTCTTCTACAAGGTGTTCTTGATCGTGCGCCTCAAGCCTTGGAAACATTGGAACGTGATACAGAACTCTTGAAACGCTACATTGCAGAGCCATTCAAACGCATCACTTACGATCAAGCTATTGACCTCTTGCAAGAGCATGAGAATGATGAAGATGCTGACTACGAACATCTTGAGCATGGTGATGACTTTGGTTCACCACATGAAACGTGGATTTCAAACCACTTTGGTGTGCCAACATTTGTCATGAACTATCCAGCAGCCATCAAGGCCTTCTACATGAAACCAGTTCCTGAAAATCCAGAGCGCGTGCTTTGTGCAGATTTGCTTGCACCAGAAGGTTATGGAGAAATCATCGGTGGGTCTATGCGTGAGGAAGACTACGATGCATTAGTTGCTAAGATGGATGAACTTGGCATGGATCGTACAGAATATGAATTCTACCTTGACCTTCGTAAATACGGTACAGTTCCACACGGTGGATTTGGTATCGGTATCGAGCGTATGGTAACCTTCGCAGCAGGAACAAAACACATCCGTGAAGCTATCCCATTCCCACGTATGTTGCACCGTATTAAACCGTAAGAATAAAATAATAAAAAGAGGATAGACAAAACTCCTTGAAATTATAAAAATGCATAGTATCAGGTATTTGAAAACTTTGATATTATGTGTTTTTTTAGAAGAGTCTAGGACAATAGTTTAACCTTAAATATAAAAAGCGAACAAAACGAGTTATCTGACACTCAGAATTCTGTCTTGTTCGCTTTTTTGTCTAATCAATCGATTTTAAAATTTATAATAAAGAATTCCGAAAATCAAAATCTTTTTGTCCCAGCCTCCTTTCAATTGATTTTTTAACCAGTCTCATTTACAATCCTATAATTCTATAATGTTACGATGTTTCAAACAAAGTATTTGAGATTTTATTTTAAAACTGATATACGAATAATTCGTTACTTAGGCTCAAAACAGTGTCTAATCAACTCTCTCTACTAACTTATAGTAATTTAGTCTTTATTTGTATGTGCAGATATATGTATAGAATAAGTGCGACGTCTCGAAAATAGAGGTGACTGTCCGTTTCCTCTTTAGGCAATCCACAGGATATATCTATCTAACGTTTGCACTTTTTATGCGACACCAGAAAGGTCTACAATTTTAACTGAATGGCTATTAGTATGAGATAGAAAGATTGGTTGGGAGTTAGGTATATAAAAAAATAATTTTATAAAAGGAGGTTGTGACTCTAAATGAAGGGGAAACAACAAGATTTTAGAACGGAAAAGTATATTCGTTATGGTATTCGTAAGTATAGCTTTGGAGCAGCATCAGTAGCCATTGCGGCTGGTTTAATGTTCTTGGGAAATGGAGCAGTTTCAGCGACAGAGGTACAAGGTGCAGAAACTATAGTAGCAGTAGCTTCAGCTGAAAAAACTGATCAGAATATTACAGAAGTAAAGCCAGAAACTGAAAAAAATGCAGAAGTTAAAGCAGAAGAGACTAAAAAAGTAAATAAGGCTACCCTTGAAGCAAGTATTGCCACTTTAGAATCTAAACTTTCAACTGCTAAGCATGCAGATGCTTCAGTTGTATCCAATGTTCGTGAAGCTTTAGCAACTGCAAAAGCTGTTTTGGCTAATGAAACAGCTAAGCAAGAAGAGGTAAATATTCAAAAAGATATTCTTTCTTCATTAAAAACAGTTGTAACAGAATCAAACAAGCTAGGATTAGAAACAAAAGAGGCTGATAAAGATAAGGCAGCAAAAGAAGAATCAGAAAAAACCATCACACCAACAGAAGAAGCTGTTTCTGTTGCAACAACAACTCTTACACAAGTATCATCAGAAGCTGAAGTAACAAACAAATTAGCTGAGACTGAACTTGCTAAGGCTGATGTCAAAGAAGAAAACAAGGCAGCAGTTACAGCAGCAGTCGCTAAGAACCAAGCAGTACTTGCTGAAACTAAGGCTCTTTTGGCTGATAAGAGTGTCACAAAAGAGCAAGTAGATGCACAATTGGAGCGCCTTAACGAATCAATCCTTGCAGTTTACAATGAGTTGAAAAATGCAGGGATTAACCGTGATGGTAAGTTCGCGGTAGCTCTTTCAGCTAACGAAGGATATACAGCAGCTTCCACAGAATTACGAAAAGAAAATGGCGAATTCGATGGAGCTACTGGTAAATCTTACAAAGTATTAGATGGTAACAACAATTACAAAATTTATGTTCATGGTTATCAATCTGATAATACTGAAGTAGTAGCAGCTAATAGTGGAAAATCTGGTACAAGCGGACGTACGGATATTCCATTATCTAAATCAGAAGCTCAAAAACTTGGACGTGAAGCAGAATTATGGAAAGGTAAAGTCCGTGCTACTGGTGTTGCTAATGGAAACACAGTATGGGGTGCAGGTGGAGCTTATGAATATCTAGCCACAGAAATCTATGGATATACTTATGAACAAGGCAATCACTACGTTTATATTACTGATGCTAAAAAACGTTTCAGTTTATCACCGGAAGCAGAAGCTGCGGGATATAAAATTAAAAATATCCAACTAAGTAACTTGGTTCCAGGAACAGGATATAATGAAAAAACAGATACTGTTGAAGGGTATGTAGCTGCAAATATCCAAAATGGTGTTTACGATATGCGTTATATTGTCACTGTTGAAAAAGATGGTCAAACTCAAGAAGTTACATTCCGTGACTTAACCGCAGGATGGATTGGTTGGCAAGACTCAACTGCTCCATCAATTCAAGGAACATCTACAATGGTAACTATTGGAGATGAAGTGAACCATGATATTAAATATGCTGATAATGAAGGAATTAATAAGGATACACGTGCTGATTACGCTCGTACAGATGGTTCTAAATTTACAGCAGGTTCTAAAACAGCTCTTGCATCAACCGCTAAAAAAGCAACATTTACAGCAATAGATGGTACAAAAGTGACGGCGATGTCAAACCCTCAAATTGTTACTGCGCATACTACTTTAAATGGAGTTTATACGGCTAAAGATACTTCAATTACAGATGTGGTACCAGGGTTAGATTATAATCCAACGACTGGAATGATTCATGGTAAAGCAAAAGAAGCTGGAATCTTTACAGTTGCAGCATTTGCAAAAGACTACAACAACTCAACAAACTCTAAGAATGCATCTTGGACAATGAACGGACAAGAAGCTCATGAAAACATCACAATCGCAGTAGCTCCTAAAATTACAGTATCTAATGTAGAAGCTTATGCAACAAAAGTTCCAGTATCCGTTTCAAATGGTGCTAATAAAGCAGAAATCACAATGCCAGATGGAACAGTTACAAAATTAGTTGTAAAAGATGGCAAATAGACAGTTGCAGAAGGTACAACAAATACTGCTGTTAAAACAGGTGACCAGTTAGGAGATGCATCAACAACAACATCTTCGAAATTCAATCTTCCAGTTACTTCAGATGCTACACAATATGTTGGAGTAGATAGTATTGCAGCCAAAGCTACTACAGATAAAGTTCGTGCTGACTTACAACGTGAAGTTGTTAAAGTGAAAGATAAGGATAATAAAGAGTACACAGCCACATTTAATAGTGCAACTGGTAAATATACTCTTCCAAATGAAGAAGCATATGTTTTAAAAGATAATGGAGATGGAACTACAACATTAACAGAACGTCGAGTTTATACAGATGCAAAAGCAGATGGAAGTGTTGACTACATCGTTTATGAATTTACTCGTACATGGAATTCAACATCTTCAGCAGCTACTTTAACAGAAAAGGTTGCAGAAATTCGTAAAAAAGGTGAAGTAACAGCAGTAGGAGATGTAACTCGTACAGTTACTACATTACCAAAAGCACAAACAGCTGATACAAAAGGGGTTACTGTTACTGTAACTTATGATTCAGCAACAGATAAATGGACTGCTTCTGACGGCTCTACAGTTACTGCTGAAAAATCAAATGCAGGATGGAAGATTTCTACAGATTCAGGATTTAAAGGATATGTAGCTTTCCGTGAAGCAACAGGAACAGACGTGGCTTCTATTCAAAATGATAAGCCAGAAGGAACATCAACAAGTTATGCAGATACACAAGGAAATTCTGTAGACTTATTGAAATCATCAAAAGCAAATGTAGCATTTGAAGATAAAATTGACGATGAGTCAGATGATGCTCAATCTGAAACAATTAAAACTAAATTAACGGTAACTTCACCAAGTGGAGCTAAAAAAGAATTTAACTTAGCAGAAGCAGAAGAAAAAGCATTTATTCAAGCGCAACGTACTGCAGCAGAAAAAACAAAAGCAGCAGCAGAAGCGATTGCGAACGCTCGAGGAGCAAATAATGAATTAGCGAAAATTCAAGAATTAGTAGACCGTCAAGATAGAATTGTAGAGGATGCACAAAAAGCATTAGATGATTTACATCTACGTACAATTTCACCAACAGCACAAGACTTAGCTGAGAAAAAATTAAAAGCAGCAAAAGAACAACAAGCATCACTAAAAGCTGAATTGGATAAAGCAAAAGCTGCATTACCTGATGTAGAAGCAAAAGTAAAATCAGCTCGTGATGAAGCTCTTGCAGCTGAAAAAGCTGTAGAAACAGCTCGTGAAGCATTGAAAACAGCAGCTGAGAAAAACTTAGAAAACCCAGAAATCGCAGCATATACATTAGGTGAGTATGGAAGTTATAAAGTAACAGTAAGATCTGTTGACTCAAACGGTGTTGTAACAACTCCAACAGTAGGAAAAACAGATTCAGGAGAAGTTACAGAAGATGCAGTTGCAGAAACAACTTACTACATCGTAGTTTCTAAACCTGAAAAATCTTCTGGTGCAGAAGGACAAGAACAAACTGATTCAATGGAAAAAGGATTCAAGACTGGTTTACCAAATGATGCAGAAGTATCTGACTACAAACTAGTTGATCCAGAATCAGGTAAAAAAGTAAATTCTGTAACTACTGATGAAGGTACTTATGAAATTGATGAAAATACAGGTAAAGTGAACTTCACACCAGCGCCAGGATTTATTGGTACGGCTAAACCTTTAACAGTTTCAGCTAATGTAACGTTAACAGGAGATGATGGTCAACCAGTAGTAGTAGAATCTTCAACTACTTACACACCAACTGTATATGGTGTTAAACCATCTAATGATGAAACTAAAGGAAAACAAGGACAACCTCAAGAATCTAAATCAGGAAAAGATCGTTTCTCTGAATTAAACACAGGAACTAATACTCCAGATGGAACAAATGTAGACTGGGCAACAGCGAAGTACTCATTAGAAGGCGCTGATGAAGAAGGTAAAGTTGTAGTAAAGGGCGAAGGAACATACACAATCGATAAAGATGGTAAAGTAACCTTCACACCAGAACCAAGCTTCAAAGGTAAAGCACAAGGAGTAGAGGTTAAAGTAGCTGTAACAGCAACAGACTCAGAAGGAAATAAAGTTGAAGTTACATCTAGTGGAAACTACACTCCAGAAGTGGAAGAAGTAGAACCAACTGCAGAACCAAAAGAGACAAGTGGAAAACAAGGTAAACCACAAACTCAAGATGCAACTACAATGTTTAAAGAAGGTGACGAAACAGCACCAATCGATAAGTCAACAATCAAACTTGTAGACCCAACAGGTGCAGAAGTCACAACAATGCCAGCTCTTAAAGATGGAAAAGAAGTCGGTACTTATACTTTAGATCCAGAAACTGGAGTGATTACATTCCAACCAAATAAAGACTTTACTGGAACACCAGATCCAGCGAAAGTAACAGCTGCAGATAAAAACGGAACTAAAGTAACAACAACTTACACTCCAACTGTTACTCCAGTAGTACCAGAAGGACAAGATAAAACTACTACAAATTTACAAGGTAAACCTCAACAAAGTAGAGTAACCTTTACTCCGGGAGATAATGAATTCCCAATCGATAATAAAGTACCAGCAACATTTGAAGATGGTACAACTAAAAAAGTAGTATCAGGAGAAGGAACATATACAGTAGATCCTGACGGAACTGTTCATTTCCAACCTGAAGAACAGTTTACAGGTGTAGCTAAAGGTGTAACTGTAAAACGTGTTGATACAAACGGAACACCAGCTACTGCGAAATACACACCAATTGTTAAACCAGTAGTACCAGAAGGATTCGATAACATTACTACAGGCGTGCAAGGTCGAGAGCAAAATGGTAAACCTTACTTCAAACCAGGAAATGAAGCAGTGCCAATCGATTACGATAAACCAGCAACACTACTTGATCCAGAAACGAAGCAACCTGTTCCTTCAAATGAACTTCCAGCGAAAGATCCAGAAGGAAATGTAATCGGTAAGTATACTTTAGATCCGACTACAGGAGTAGTGAAATTCACACCAATAGATAAAAGTTATGTAGGGCCAGTACAACCAGTAACAGTTCAACGTGTTGATAAAAACAATACACCGGCAACAGCTGATTATACTCCAGTAATCGTAGGGGTTAAACCAACGGCTAAGCCAGCTGAATCAACGGATGTACAAGGTGCAACTCAAAAACAACCTATTACATTCAAAGGTGGAACTGCAGATTTAGAAGATCCAGTTGGAAACCCAATTAAATCAGATCCAGTTCCGATTAATCCAGGTTCAGTAACATTATTAGGTGAAGATGGACAACCAACTGAAGAAGTAGTTGTAAAAGATCCAAAAGATCCAAGTAAAGTTATCGGTAAGTATACTCTTGTAAAAGAAGAAGGTAAAGATCCAGTTGCAGTATACACACCAGAAGACAAAACATATGTAGGTCCAGTTCCGCCGGTAACTATTCAAGCGGCAGATATGAACGGAACTCCAGTACAAACTACGTATACACCTAACATTGAACCTGTTAAACCAACAGCAAAACCAGCTAAAACAACAGATATTCAAGGTAAAGCGCAAACAGGATTACCAGAATTCAAAGGTGGAAAAGTAACGGTTAATGGTGAAGAGAAAGTTGTTCCAATTGATGAAACAAAAGCTCCAAAACTAATCGATCCTAAGACAGGTAATCCAGTTGATTCTGTAACAGTTGAAGGTGAAGGAACATACACAATCGAAGATGGTAAAGTGAAATTCCAACCACAACCACAATTTACAGGAACAGCTACAGGTGTAGAAGTTCAACGCGAAGATACAAATGGAACACCAGTAAAAGCTAAATACACTCCAACGGTAACTCCAGTTAAACCAACAGGAGAAGACGTTACATCAGAAGATATTCAAGGTGCTGAACAAAATGGGACACCAAAATTCACACCAGGAAATCCTGATGTTGCAATTACAATTACTGATGAGCAACCAGCGAAATTAATCGATCCAGAAACAGGGAAGCCAACTGATAAAAACAAAGTAGTGATTCCTGGTGAAGGAACATATACGATCGATCCTAAATCTGGGGAGGTAAAATTCCAACCAGAACCACAATTTTCAGGTCAAGCAACAGGGGTAACTGTTCAAGTGAAAGATGCGAACGGAACACCTGTAGAAGCAAGCTACACACCTAAAGTTAAAGGTGTAACACCAACAGCAACACCAGCTAAATCTAAAGGTATTCAAGGTAAACCACAAACAGGATTACCAGAATTCAAAGGTGGAACAGTAACGGTTAATGGTGTACCAAAAACTGTTGAGATTGATGAAACAAAAGCACCTAAACTTCTTGATCCAGAAACAGGAGAACCAACTGACGAACCAGTAGTAATTCCTGGAGAAGGAACATACACAATCGAAGATGGTAAAGTGAAATTCCAACCAGAACCACAATTTACTGGAAAAGGAGAAGGTGTAGAAGTTCAACGTGTAGATAAGAATGGTACGCCAGTAACAGCGAAGTATACTCCAAAAGTAGTGCCAGTAACGCCAACTGGAGAAGATAAGACATCAGTAGGACCTAAAGGTCAACCACAAACAGGAACACCAGAGTTTCAAGGTGGTTCAGTCAAAATCAATGGTAAAGAAGAAACTGTTGAAATTGATAAGGATGTTCCAGCTAAACTAGTTGATCCTAAGACAGGAAATCCAGTTGATTCAGTAACGGTTGAAGGAGAAGGAACATACACAATCGATAAAGATGGTAAAGTAACATTCACACCAGAACCAGAATTCCTAGGAACAGCTACAGGAGTAACTGTACAACGTGTAGATAAGAACGGAACAGAAGTAACGGCTAAATACACTCCAACAGTAACACCAGTAACAGCGACTGTAGACAAAACTACAGAAGGACCTAAGAATGCTCCTCAATCAGACACGCCAGAATTCACAGGAGACGTAGATTTAGATGTACCACCAACATTCTCTGATGGATCAACTACGAAAGTAATTGAAGGAGAAGGAACTTATACTATCGACAAAGATGGTAAAGTAACATTCACACCAGAACCAGAATTTACAGGTACTGCAGATGGAATTACGGTCATTAGAAAAGATAAATTAGGTAAAACTATCTCTGCTCAATACACACCAACAGTACGTCCGGATACTGAGCTTGTAGATGAAAATGGAAATCCAATTAAAGGATATCCAAGTGAAGATGGAACAACACCGAAGAAAGATAATGTTCCAGAATACAGATTTGTAGAAACGAAGAAACTTCCAGATGGAGATACAGAACATATCTACGAAAAAGTAACTACATTCTTTAAAGATAAAGATGGTAAGGAACTTCCAAATACACCTTCTGAAAAAGGTATTGTTGAGAAGAAAGATGTACCAGGTTATAAATTCCTAGAGACGAAGAAACTTCCAAACGGAGATATAGAACACGTATATGAAAAGGTTGTTACGCCAACACCTACTCCAACTCCATTTGAATACAAAGTCATCACAACTTATGTAGATGAAAACGGAGAATTAATCATTCCGGATGAAAATGGTTCACATCCAGGTAAAGAATTAAAAGGATATGAAATCGTTCGTACTGAAAAAGATGAGAATGGAAATGTCCGTAATATTTACCGTAAAGTGACAACACCAGAAACATCTATCATCACAACATTTGTGGATGAAAATGGTAACCCAATTCTTCCAAATGAAAATGGCGAAGTTCCAGCTAAGGATATCCCAGGATATGAATTAGTCAGAACAGAAAAAGATGCGAACGGTAATGTCCGTCATGTTTATCATAAGATTCAAGAAACAATACAAGAGCAACCAGTGCAACAAATATCAGAAAAAGAAGCTGAGGCTAAACAAGAGTTGCCTAACACAGGTACAGAAGCTAATGCTAGCCTAGCAGCACTTGGACTTCTTGGAGCCCTAGGTGGATTTAGACTTCTTGCTCGCAAGAAAAAAGAAGACTAAAAACTCATAGTTTTTAGAGTCTGGGACAATAGTCTCTTATCTCCAAAAAAAGCAACGGATTTGCCGTTGCTTTTTTGCATGGTTACGATAGTCTTGGTAAATCAGTTCTTTCTTGCCACAAGACCATCTCGTCTTTACTATTGAAAAAGTGGTGAATACCTTGGAGGATTGTCACTTCCACGCCTTCTATCATGCCTTTGCTCGTCCGTCTTATCACCCCAAAATGCTTATAGCTACTCTTCTATTTGCCTATTCACAAGGGATTTTCTCTGGACGAAAAATCGAAAAAATGATGATTGAAAATCTCGCTATGCAATACCTAACAGGACCGTTGATTGTCAGCTATCGCACCATCAATCGTTTTCGAGTCGCTGAAGGGATGGAAGAACTCATACGTAATCTTTTCATGGACCTCAATCTTCGTTTAAAAATGG
>NZ_NCVN01000013.1:0-45698 GCF_002096925.1 Streptococcus mitis
GTTCATAGATCTGAACTTTATCATCATAACTCAATTTCATAATAAAACACCCCAAAAGTTAGATTTTTTCTGTCTAACTTTTGGGGTGCAGTACATAATGTGCCTTCTTTTTTATATCTCTTACAAACCAGCGAAATCTTTGATTTCTTGTGCTGACATTGAAGAGTCGCAACGGACATTGATTTGTCCATCCGCAATGTGAACAAATCCTGGTACAGTTGGAATTCCATAGCGTGAGCGGAATTCTTGTAACTCATTGAGTTGGCTTGCTTCTTCACTGTTGATGAAGTAGATGTGAGCTTTGGTTTCAGCTACGACACCTGCCAAAGTACCTGCAAATTTACGGCAGTAAGGGCAAGTTTTACGACCAATAAAGAAGGTTGCAGTTTCTTTATTATCAAGAGCTTCTTGCGCACGCGTAACTGTAGTGACTTCAAGGTCTTTGATGTTATCTAAAAATTGTTCCATGAGATTACCTCGCTTTCATTGATAAGTCTAGTATGCCATAAAGTTTCTAAAATTGCTTAGATTTGATACGAAAAAAAGATGAGATTAGTTAGTCTCATCTTTTATAGGACCTTATTTTACAAAAGCATTAATTTCTGCTTCAATGTTAGCAATCTTAGCTTGTGATTCTTCGTTTGTTTCACCTACAACTGCAATGTAGAACTTGATTTTTGGTTCTGTACCTGAAGGGCGAACGGCAATCCATGAACCGTCAGCAAGTGTGTATTTCAACACATCACTTGGAGGAGTTGTTAAGTTTGTAACGGTACCGTCAGCAGCAGTAGCAGTTTGTGCCTTGAAGTCTTCTACGACAGTGATAGCTGTTGTGTTCCATTCTTTTGGAGCATTGTTACGGAATTTAGCCATAATCGCTTTGATTTGTTCAGCACCATCGACGCCAGAAAGGGTAACAGAGATAGTCTTTTCAGCGTAGTAGCCGTACTCTTTGTAGATTTCTTCGATACCGTCTGCAAGTGTCAAACCACGTGAACGGTAGTAGGCAGCAAGTTCAGCAACGACAAGGACGGCTTGGATTGCATCTTTATCACGTACAAATGGTTTAATCAAGTAACCGAAGCTTTCTTCAAATCCCATCATGTAAGTGTGATTGTGTTTTTCTTCGAATTCTTGGATTTTTTCAGCGATGAATTTGAAACCAGTCAAGACGTTGAACATAGTTGCGCCGTAGCTTTCAGCAATCTTCGTTACCAAGTCAGTTGATACGATAGATTTACAGAGTGCTGCATTTTCAGGCAGAGTTCCAGCATTTTTGTGGGCTTCCAAGATGTATTTAGCCATGATAGCACCGATTTGGTTACCTGAAAGGTTGAGGTAGCTACCATCTTTTTGAAGAACTTCAACACCAACACGGTCAGCGTCAGGGTCAGTTGCCACAAGAACATCTGCACCAACTTGACGACCAAGTTCTTCAGCAAGGGCAAAGGCTGCTTGGCTTTCTGGGTTCGGAGATTTTACAGTTGAGAAGTCTGGGTCAGCAGTTGCTTGCGCTTCAACGACTTGAACAGAGTCAAATCCTGCTTGGGCAAGAGCGCGACGAGCCAACATTTCACCAGTACCGTGAAGTGGTGTGTAGACAATCTTCATGTCTTTACCGAATTCTTCAATCAAGGCTGGGTTGATGTTCACATCTTTGACTTCTTTGAGGTATTCCACATCGACAGCTTCGCCGATAACTTCAATCAAGCCAGAAGCTTTTTCAGTTTCCACATCAGCAACTTCTACCGCAAATGGGTTTTCGATTGCACGGATATAAGTAGTCAAAGCGTCTGCGTCGTGTGGAGGCATTTGTCCACCGTCTTCACCGTAAACCTTGTAACCGTTAAATGGTGCAGGGTTGTGGCTGGCTGTGACCATGATACCCGCGAAACAGTTGAGGTGACGAACTGCAAATGATAATTCTGGAGTTGGACGAAGGCTTTCAAACACATAAGATTTGATGCCGTGTTTAGCAAGAACTGCCGCAGACTCAAAGGCAAACTCAGGTGAGAAGTGACGGCTATCGTAGGCAATTGCTACACCGCGTTCTTTTTCGTTTCCACCTTTAGACTCAATCAAACGAGCCAATCCTTCAGTAGCTTGGCGAACAACGTAGATGTTGATACGGTTTGTACCAGCACCAATCAAGCCACGCATACCTGCAGTACCAAATTCAAGATTTGTATAGAAGGCATCTTCCTTCGTTTTTTCGTCCATATTTTCCAAATCTTGACGAAGGTAGTCAGGAAGTTCCGCAAAATCAACCCATTTCTGGTAATTTTCTTGGTAAGACATTGAAATTCTCCTTTTTGTAAATTGTTTTAACCGTTCACATTATAGCACTTTTTAGCGTTTTAGTAAAACGGTAGCATAATTTTCAGAAAAGTAGTGACATATGCCTGTTTATCAAGTCTTGAATGCCTTAGGGAAACATGCTATACTACTTGTATGATTATTTTACAAGCTAATAAAATTGAACGTTCTTTTGCAGGAGAGGTTCTTTTTGATACTATCAATCTGCAAGTTGATGAACGAGACAGGATTGCCCTTGTTGGGAAAAATGGTGCAGGTAAGTCTACTCTTTTGAAGATTTTAATTGGAGAAGAGGAGCCAACTAGCGGAGAAATCAATAAGAAAAAAGATATTTCTCTATCTTACCTAGCCCAAGATAGCCGTTTTGAGTCTGAAAATACCATCTACGATGAGATGCTTCATGTCTTTGATGACCTGCGTCGGACTGAGAAACAACTGCGTCAGATGGAGTTGGAGATGGGTGAAAAGTCTGGTGAGGAATTGAATAAGCTGATGTCAGATTACGACCGCTTATCTGAAAATTTTCGTCAGGCAGGTGGCTTTACCTATGAAGCTGATATTCGAGCGATTTTAAATGGATTTAAGTTTGACGAGTCTATGTGGCAGATGAAAATTGCTGAGCTTTCTGGTGGTCAAAATACTCGTTTGGCACTTGCTAAAATGCTCCTTGAAAAGCCCAATCTCTTGGTCTTGGACGAGCCAACCAACCACTTGGATATCGAAACCATTGCCTGGCTAGAGAATTACTTGGTAAACTATAGCGGTGCCCTCATTATTGTCAGTCACGACCGTTACTTCTTGGACAAGGTTGCGACAATTACGCTGGATTTGACCAAGCATTCCTTGGATCGTTATGTGGGGAATTACTCTCGTTTTGTTGAGTTAAAGGAGCAAAAGCTAGCTACTGAGGCAAAAAACTATGAAAAGCAACAGAAGGAAATCGCAGCTCTGGAAGACTTTGTCAATCGTAATCTAGTCCGAGCTTCAACGACCAAACGTGCCCAATCTCGACGCAAACAACTGGAAAAAATGGAGCGTTTGGACAAGCCTGAAGCTGGTAAGAAAGCAGCCAACATGGCTTTCCAGTCTGAAAAAACGTCTGGTAATGTTGTTTTGACTGTTGAAAATGCAGCTATTGGCTATGATGGGGAAGTACTGTCAGATCCTATCAATCTAGACCTTCGCAAGATGAATGCTGTTGCTATTGTTGGACCAAACGGTATTGGAAAATCAACCTTTATCAAGTCGATAGTAGACCAGATTCCTTTTATCAAGGGTGAAAAGCGCTTTGGCGCTAATGTTGAGGTTGGTTACTATGATCAGACTCAAAGCAAGCTGACACCAAGTAATACTGTACTTGATGAACTCTGGAATGATTTTAAACTGACGCCGGAAGTTGAAATCCGTAACCGTCTAGGTGCCTTCCTTTTCTCAGGAGATGATGTTAAAAAATCAGTCGGCATGCTGTCTGGTGGGGAGAAAGCGCGTTTGCTTCTGGCTAAACTTTCCATGGAAAACAACAACTTCTTGATTCTGGATGAGCCAACCAACCACTTGGATATTGATAGCAAGGAAGTGTTGGAAAATGCCTTGATTGACTTTGATGGAACTCTTCTATTCGTCAGTCACGACCGTTACTTTATCAATCGTGTGGCAACTCATGTTTTGGAATTGTCTGAGAAGGGTTCGACTCTTTACCTGGGAGATTACGACTACTATGTTGAGAAGAAAGCAGAAGTAGAAATGACTCAGGCTGAGGAAGCTTCAACTATCAACCAAGCAAAAGAAGCAAGTCCAGTCAATGACTATCAAGCTCAGAAAGAAAGTCAAAAAGAAGTTCGCAAACTCATGCGACAAATCGAAAGTCTAGAAGCTGAAATTGAAGAGCTAGAAAGTCAAAGTCAAACCATTTCTGAACAAATGTTGGAAACAAACGATGCAGGTAAACTCATGGAATTACAGACTGAACTGGATAAAATCAGCCATCGTCAGGAAGAAGCTATGCTTGAGTGGGAAGAATTATCAGAGCAGGTGTAAAGATGGAACATCTTGGAAAAGTATTTCGTGAATTTCGGACAAGTGGAAATTATTCTTTAAAGGAGGCGGCAGGGGAGTCCTGTTCAACTTCCCAGTTATCTCGCTTTGAGCTTGGGGAGTCTGATCTAGCAGTTTCACGTTTCTTTGAGATTTTGGATAACATTTATGTAACAATCGAAAATTTCATGGACAAGGCAAGAAATTTTCACAATCATGAACATGTTGCCATGATGGGACAAATTGTACCCCTTTACTACTCAAATGATATTGCAGGTTTTCAAAAGCTTCAAAGAGAACAACTTGAAAAGGCTAAGAGTTCGACGAATCCCCTTTATTTTGAGCTGAACTGGATTTTGCTACAAGGTCTGATTTGTCAAAGAGATTCGAGTTATCATATGGAGCAGGTTGATTTGGATAAGGTAGCAGATTATCTCTTCAAAACAGAAGAATGGACCATGTATGAGTTGATTCTTTTCGGGAACCTCTATAGTTTCTACGATGTGGACTATGTCACTCGAATTGGAAGAGAAGTTATGGAGAGGGAGGAATTTTACCTAGAGATTGGTCGCCATAAGAGATTAGTGTTGATTTTGGCCCTCAATTGTTACCAGCATTGTTTAGAGCATCTTTCTTTTGACAATGCAAGCTATTTTGAAGCTTATACAGAGAAGATTATTGGTAAAGGTATTAAGCTTTATGAGCGTAATGTTTTCCATTATTTAAAAGGCTTTGCCTTGTATCAAAAGGGACAGTGTAAAGTAGGTTGTAAGCAAATGCAAGAGGCCATGCATATTTTTGACGTGCTAGGTCTTCCAGAGCAAGTAGCCTATTATCAGGAACACTACGAAAAATTTGTCAAAGATTAATTTTCCCAAATAAGGGAAAAATGAAAAAGCTCCTTTCGGTTTTGATACAATAGTTTCAAAATTTGAGAGGAGTTTTTATATGAATCGCTATGCCGTACAGTTGATTAGCCGTGGAGCTGTTAACAAGATAGGGAATATGCTCTATGATTATGGAAATAGTGTCTGGTTGGCTTCCATGGGGACTATCGGGCAGACTGTTTTAGGAATGTATCAGATTTCTGAGCTCGTCACATCCATTCTGATCAATCCCTTTGGTGGAGTTATTTCAGACCGATTTTCTCGTCGTAAGATTTTAATGGCGGCAGACCTTGTTTGTGGAATTCTTTGTTTGGCTATTTCTTTTATAAGGAATGACAGCTGGATGATTGGGGCTTTGATTTTTGCCAACATTGTTCAGGCTATTGCTTTTGCCTTTTCTAGACCTGCAAATAAGGCCATTATCACAGAATTGGTAGAGAAGGATGAACTGGTCCTCTACAATTCTCGTTTGGAGTTGGTCTTGCAGGTTGTCAGCGTGAGTTCTCCTGTACTTTCTTTTCTTGTTTTACAATTCTCAAGTCTTCGGATTACCTTGGTATTAGATGCCCTTAGTTTTTTTCTTGCTTTTGGTTTGGTAGCCCTGCTTCCAAAAAAAGAAGATAAAACTTTGGGGGAGAAGAAACTTACATTCAAAGTTATTTGTGCTGATATCAAGGAGGGTGTTCACTATATTGTGAAGCAAAGGGAAATCTTCTTTTTACTAGTCATGGCTTCAAGTGTCAATTTTTTCTTTGCAGCCTTTAATTACCTCCTCCCCTTTTCAAATCAGCTTTATGGAGTTCAAGGTGCCTATGCCACTATTTTAACTATGGGTGCTATCGGTTCTATTGTTGGGGCGCTGTTAGCTAGTAAGATTAAAGCCAGTATGGAAATGCTTCTGTTTTTGTTGGCTCTGACTGGACTTGGGGTGATGATAATGGGATTTACCCTCCCATCCTATCTGACTTTTTCAGGCAATTTCGTTTGTGAACTCTTTATGACGATTTTTAATATTCACTTCTTTACACAGGTACAGACCAAGATTGATGGAGAATATCTGGGTAGGGTATTGAGTACCATTTTTACACTGGCAATTCTCTTTATGCCGATTGCGAAAGGTTTGATGACCTTTCTTCCAAGTGTCCATCTTTATTCTTTCTTGATTATTGGACTTGGAGTTGTAGCCTTATCTTTCTTAGCTCTCGGATATGTTCGAACTCATTTTGAAAAAGAGACATAAGTTTGCTTGGACTTCAAAAATAATTCCAATCTAAGTGTTTTTTTCGCCCTTCTCGTTTGTGAGAAGGGCTTAATTTATGGTAAAATAGTTTTATGAATAAAAGAATGAATGAGTTGGTCGCCTTGCTCAATCGCTATGCGACTGAGTACTATACCAGCGATAATCCCTCGGTTTCAGACAGTGAGTATGATCGCCTTTACCGAGAGTTGGTCGAGTTAGAAACTGCCTATCCAGATCAAGTGCTAGCAGACAGTCCTACCCATCGTGTTGGTGGCAAGGTTTTAGATGGTTTTGAAAAATACAGTCATCAGTATCCTCTTTATAGTTTGCAGGATGCTTTTTCACGTGAGGAGCTTGAAGCTTTTGATGCGCGTGTTCGTAAGGAAGTGGCTCATCCGACCTATATTTGTGAGCTGAAAATCGATGGTTTGTCTATCTCGCTGACTTATGAAAAGGGGATTTTAGTTGTTGGTGCAACACGTGGAGACGGTTCTGTTGGGGAGAATATAACAGAAAATCTTAAGCGTGTTAAGGACATTCCTTTGACCTTGCCAGAAGAACTAGATATCACAGTTCGTGGGGAATGTTACATGCCACGCGCTTCTTTTGACCAGGTTAACCAAGCTCGCCAAGAAAATGGAGAGCCTGAATTTGCCAATCCTCGTAATGCGGCAGCAGGCACCCTGCGACAGTTGGATACAGCAGTAGTTGCCAAGCGCAATCTTGCGACTTTCCTCTATCAAGAAGCCAGCCCTTCAACTCGTGATAGTCAAGAAAAGGTTTTGAAGCACCTTGAACAACTAGGTTTTGTGGTCAATCCAAAGCGAATCTTGGCTGAAAATATAGATGAAATCTGGGATTTTATTCAAAAAGTAGGACAGGAACGGGAAAACCTGCCTTATGATATCGATGGAGTGGTAATCAAGGTAAACGACCTAGCAAGTCAAGAAGAACTTGGTTTTACCGTCAAGGCTCCAAAGTGGGCAGTGGCCTACAAGTTTCCTGCTGAGGAAAAAGAAGCTAAACTCTTATCAGTTGATTGGACAGTTGGCCGTACGGGTGTTGTAACCCCAACTGCAAATCTGACACCTGTTCAGCTTGCTGGTACGACTGTTAGCCGTGCGACCCTACACAATGTGGATTATATTGCTGAAAAAGATATCCGCAAAGACGACACGGTTATCGTCTATAAGGCTGGGGACATCATTCCTGCTGTTTTACGTGTAGTAGAGTCCAAACGGGTTTCTGAAGAAAAACTAGATATTCCATCACATTGCCCAAGTTGTGACAGTCACTTGCTTCATTTTGAAGATGAGGTGGCTCTCCGTTGTATCAATCCACGTTGCCCTGCCCAAATTATGGAAGGTTTGATTCACTTTGCTTCTCGAGATACTATGAATATTACAGGACTTGGTCCATCTATTGTTGAGAAGCTTTTCGCTGCTAATTTAGTCAAGGATGTGGCGGATATTTACCGTTTGAAAGAAGAAGATTTCCTCCTTTTAGAGGGGGTTAAGGAAAAGTCTGCTGCTAAACTGTATCAGGCCATCCAAGCATCTAAGGAAAATTCTGCTGAAAAGCTCTTGTTTGGTTTGGGCATTCGTCATGTCGGAAGCAAGGCCAGTCAGCTGTTACTTCAACATTTCCACTCGATTGAAAATCTGGCTCAGGCAGATTCAGATGAAGTGGCTAGTATTGAAAGTCTGGGTAGTGTGATTGCCAAGAGTCTTCAGACATATTTTGCGACAGAAGGCTCTGAAATTCTCCTCAAAGAATTGAAAGAAGCTGGGGTCAATCTGGACTATAAAGGACAGACGGTAGTGGCAGATGCGGCCTTGTCAGGTTTGACCGTTGTATTGACTGGAAAATTGGAACGGCTCAAGCGCTCAGAAGCTAAAAATAAACTCGAAAGTTTGGGTGCTAAAGTGACTGGCAGTGTTTCTAAAAAGACCGACCTCGTCGTGGCAGGTGCAGATGCTGGAAGTAAACTTCAAAAAGCACAAGAACTTGGTATTGAAGTTCGAGATGAAGCTTGGCTCGAAAGTTTGTAAAGAATAGTAGAAGGCTAGATGTTAGATAGTCTGAAACTGTCTATCCTGAAGTGTTTTGACATGAATTGAGTCTATCTTGAGTCAGAAATTAAATTGCTGAATCTATCAGCACCACATAAAAAATTAAATTAAAATTAGAAATTAGGAAAAGAAATGTTAAATTACCCTGTAGTCATCCATTTTCATCGAAAAAACGGGGATTATGCAGCCTGTTCATTTAGTAGAAAACAGGCGGACAATGTTGAAAAATTGTATTATGAAAATAACTTTTTTGGAGCAAAGTTCTCCTTCACAGTTACAAGTCAAGAAAAGTTAGAAAACCTGAAGTTTTCTGTCGAGATTGATGGGACAGTTAAGGAATATTCCGTGCGTTATAACTACTATCCGCTTCTGACAGAAGTTTGGATTTTAGAGGGCGACGAGACTGTTTATTATTCTGAAAACCCAGCCATTGCTAGTCCTTACTACAAAGATCAAAATCCATTTGCTTTTGATAGAGCAATACATAGCGCTAGTTTTGATCACCACTGGGGCTACCAAGGAGAACTAGGTTACAGTCTTTCAGATTATCAGACTAGCTTTAAACTTTGGGCTCCTACGGCTACTGCTGTACAGGTGGTTGTCTACGAAAATACCAGCAACGACGCTCCGATTTGGAAAACCTTTAATCTAGAGCGTGGTAATAGCTATTCATACAGTCATAAGTACAATACCATTGGTGTTTGGAGTCTAGACTTAGATGAAAATCTTGCTGGCAAGGCTTATCAGTATCAGATTGACTTTCCTCACCACCAGACTGTGACGAGAGATCCTTACACGATTGCCACAAGTCCTGACGGCAAACGTTCCGTAATTCTTTCTCATCAAGACAGACAAGTAGAAGGATTTGTGGTCAAACATGGAACAGAAGCGCCTTGGCGTTTGGAAAATCCATGTAAAGCAGTTATCTGTGAAATGCATATCCGAGATTTAACCAAATCTCCGACCTCTGGAGTTGCAGAGCATCTCCGTGGAACCTTCCTTGGTGCTGCCCAGACTGGAACTGTAAACCAATTCGGACAAGCAACCGCCTTTGACTATATCAAAGAACTTGGCTGCAACTATGTTCAACTCCAGCCTATCTTTGATCGCCATAAGGAATACGATGAGGATGGAAATGTAACCTATAACTGGGGTTATGACCCTCAAAACTACAATGCACCAGAACCAAGTTTTTCTAGTAATCCAGATGATCCAGGGCAGGTCATTCGTGATTTGAAGACCATGGTTCAAGCCTATCACGATGCGGGGATTGGTGTCATTATGGACGTGGTTTATAATCACACCTTTTCAACGGTTGATGCACCTTTCCAAACAACTGTCCCTGATTACTACTATCGTATGAATCCAGACGGTACCTTCCAGAATGGAACAGGTGTTGGAAATGAAACAGCCAGTGAACACGAAATGTTCCGCAAGTACATGATTGATTCTCTTCTATACTGGGTACAGGAATACAATATTGACGGCTTCCGTTTTGACTTGATGGGTATTCATAATGTCAAAACCATGCAAGCGATTCGTTGGGCGCTAGATGAGGTTGATCCCCGTATTATCACTTATGGAGAAGGCTGGGATATGGGAACAGGTCTTGCAACTTATGATAAGGCCAAGAAGGATAATGCCTACCAAATGCCAAATATCGGATTCTTCAATGATAATCAGCGTGATGCGGTCAAAGGAGGAGAAGTTTATGGTGCAATCAAGTCAGGATTTGTAAGTGGTGCAGCCACTGAACCAATCATTGCCAAGGCCATTCTTGGTAGCCGAGAATTGGGTTCTTATCTCAGTCCAAACCAGGTTCTCAACTATGTTGAAGCCCATGACAATTACAATCTTCATGATTTGTTGGCGACTCTTCATCCTGATCAAAGTTCAGACCAGATTATGCGCAAGGTTGAGACGGCGACAGTAATGAACCTTCTCATGCAAGGAATGTCCTTTATGGAAATTGGCCAAGAATTTGGTCGAACCAAATTAATTCCGACGGGTGAACATGGACAACTCACTTCGGCAGACCGAGAACGTGCTATGAATAGTTACAACGCTCCTGACAGTGTTAACCAAATAAACTGGGATTTAATCAATGAAAGACAAGAAAGCATTGACTTTGTCCGTCAAATTATTCGACTGAAAACACAGACTAGCGCCTTTTCTTATCCTACATACGAAGAAGTTTACCGTCATGTCTTTGTTCACACAGCTGCAGAAAATAGCGGATGGATTGTTTACGAGATTCACGGGGGGCCAGAACATCTATTGGTAGTATTCAATGCCAAGGGAACTTCCTTATACTTTGAAAATGCAGGAAATCTAGAAATGCTTGTGACCAATAGTCGTTCGAAACAAGAAAATGTCATTGATGATACTAGTGTCGCAGTGCTAAAAGTACTCTCTTAAATGCATAAACTAAAAAGGGTTAGATTGTCTAATCCTTTTTATCATTTATAAGTTTTCAATGAAGATTAGAATCAAGTTTCAAATAGTTTGAAAAACCAAGCTTGTGAAAATAATCTCAAAAAAATTGCAAAAAGGGTTGTAATTTTCTGAAAATTTGGTAAAATATATCTTAATCATTTTCAGGAGGACGAGAATTTGACAAGATATCAGAATTTAGTAAATGGAAAATGGAAATCAGCTGAAAAAGAAATTACGATTTATTCACCAATAAACCAAGAAGAATTAGGGACTGTTCCAGCTATGACTCAGGCAGAAGTAGATGAGGCTATGAAAGCTGCGCGTGCAGCCCTGCCAGCTTGGCGAGCTTTATCAGCAGTTGAACGTGCGGCTTATTTGCACAAAACAGCAGCTATTTTAGAACGTGATAAGGAAGAAATTGGTACTATACTTGCCAAAGAAGTGGCAAAGGGAATTAAAGCAGCTATTGGAGAAGTGGTGCGTACCGCAGACTTGATTCGCTATGCTGCTGAGGAAGGTCTCCGTATCACTGGACAAGCAATGGAAGGTGGCGGTTTTGAAGCAGCAAGTAAAAATAAATTGGCCGTTGTTCGTCGCGAGCCAGTTGGTGTCGTGCTGGCTATCGCTCCCTTTAATTATCCAGTTAATTTATCTGCTTCTAAAATTGCACCTGCCTTGATTGCAGGGAATGTAGTCATGTTTAAGCCACCAACACAAGGTTCTATTTCTGGGCTCTTGTTGGCTAAAGCGTTTGAAGAAGCAGGGATTCCGGCTGGTGTTTTCAATACCATTACGGGTCGTGGTTCAGAAATTGGGGATTATATCATTGAACACAAAGAAGTCAACTTCATCAACTTTACAGGTTCAACTCCTATCGGAGAACGTATTGGTCGTTTAGCTGGTATGCGTCCAATCATGTTGGAGCTTGGTGGGAAAGATGCAGCCTTAGTACTAGAAGATGCAGATTTGGAACATGCTGCCAAGCAAATTGTTGCGGGTGCCTTTAGCTATTCAGGTCAACGTTGCACAGCCATTAAACGTGTTATTGTTATCGAAAGTGTAGCAGATACACTAGCTGCTTTGCTTCAAGCAGAGGTTACTAAATTAACAGTTGGCGATCCATTCGACAATGCTGATATCACACCAGTTATCGACAATGCTTCAGCAGACTTTATTTGGGGCTTGATTGATGATGCACAAGAAAAAGGTGCTCAGGCTCTTACACCAATCAAACGCGAAGGCAATCTTCTATGGCCAGTGCTTTTTGACCAAGTTACAAAAGATATGAAAGTGGCATGGGAAGAGCCATTTGGTCCTGTTTTACCAATTATCCGTGTGGCTAGTGTAGAGGAAGCCATTGCCTTTGCCAACGAATCTGAATTCGGCCTTCAATCCTCAGTCTTTACAAATGATTTCAAAAAAGCATTTGAAATTGCTGAAAAACTTGAAGTGGGTACAGTTCATATAAATAATAAAACCCAGCGTGGTCCAGATAATTTCCCATTCCTTGGTGTCAAAGGTTCTGGCGCTGGAGTGCAAGGAATTAAATATAGTATTGAAGCGATGACAAATGTCAAATCCATTGTTTTTGATGTGAAATGAAATGTAAAATCAGGAGATTCGTTTCCTGATTTATTTTTTTACTTAAAATTATATTTTTTGTTAGCTAAATAACGAACTTTGTGATAGTATTATTAAAAAACAATTCGTTTTCAAAGCGTTTCTGAAAATTTCTTGATTTACAAGTGAACACATCAGTGAATTTGTTGAAGACTTTCAAAAGATTTTTTTGCAAATTCCGTAATTTACTTGAATCTTCCCTAAAAAGGTAGTATAATAAATCTATAGAAAACGCTTACAGAATTAGGAGGGTGTATGGATAAGAATAATGCTTTAAAAACCTTTATGACAGGTGAAAATTTTCACCTCCAGCACTATCTGGGAGCTCATAGGGAAGAAAAAAATGGTGAGTATGGCTACACTTTTCGTGTGTGGGCACCTAATGCTCAGGCTGTACACTTGGTAGGGGATTTCACCAATTGGATTGAAAATCAAATTCCAATGGAACGGAACGAATTTGGAGTCTGGGAAGTCTTTACCAGTCTTGCTTACGAAGGCCAAATTTATAAGTATCATATCACACGTGCAAATGGTCATCAGCTTATGAAGATTGATCCTTTGGCTGTAAGGTATGAGGCACGACCTGGTACTGGGGCTATTTTAACAGAAATTCCAGAGAAAAAATGGAAAGATGGACTTTGGTTAGCTCGTAGAAAACGCTTGAGCTTTGAAGAGCGTCCCGTCAATATTTACGAAGCTCATGCTGGCTCTTGGAAGAGAAATCCTGATGGTAGTCCTTTTAGTTTTGCTCAATTGAAAGATGAACTCATTCCTTACTTGGTCGAGATGAACTATACTCACATTGAGTTTATGCCCTTGATGTCTCATCCTCTTGGATTGAGTTGGGGTTACCAGCTTATGGGTTACTTTGCTTTAGAGCATGCCTATGGTCGCCCTGAGGAATTTCAAGATTTTGTTGAGGAGTGTCACTTAAACAATATTGGGGTTATTGTGGACTGGGTACCTGGTCACTTCACTATTAATGATGATGCCTTGGCCTATTATGATGGAACACCGACTTTTGAATATCAAGACCATAATAAGGCTCATAACTACGGTTGGGGCGCACTCAATTTTGACCTTGGAAAGAATGAAGTCCAGTCCTTCTTGATTTCTAGTATTAAGTTTTGGATTGACTTTTACCATTTGGACGGTATTCGTGTGGATGCAGTGAGCAATATACTCTATCTAGATTACGATGATGCCCCATGGACGCCTAATAAAGATGGGGGCAATCTCAACTACGAAGGCTATTATTTCTTAAAACGTTTGAATGATGTCATTAAACAAGCTCATCCAGACGTTATGATGATAGCTGAGGAAAGTTCATCAGCTACTCAGATTACTGACACCAAGGATTCAGATGGTCTTGGCTTTGACTACAAATGGAATATGGGTTGGATGAATGATATCCTACGATTCTACGAAGAAGACCCAATTTACCGTAAGTATGACTTTAATTTAGTGACTTTCAGTTTTATGTATGTCTTCAAGGAGAATTATCTCCTACCATTCTCACACGATGAAGTGGTTCATGGCAAGAAGAGTATGATGCACAAGATGTGGGGAGATCGCTATAATCAATTCGCAGGCTTGCGCAATCTCTACACCTACCAAATTTGTCACCCTGGTAAGAAATTGCTCTTCATGGGTAGTGAATATGGGCAATTCCTAGAATGGAAATCTGAAGAACAGTTGGAATGGTCTAACCTAGAAGATCCAATGAATGCTAAGATGAAGTATTTCACTTCTCAGCTAAACCAGTTTTACAAAGACCACCGCTGTCTGTGGGAAATTGATACCAGCTATGATGGTATTGAAATCATCGATGCGGATAATCGAGACCAGAGTGTTCTTTCCTTCATCCGTAAGGGGAAGAAGGACGATATGCTAGTCTGCGTCTTTAACATGGCACCTGTTGAACGAAAAGATTTTACAATCGGACTTCCTGTTGCAGGGATTTACGAAGAAGTCTGGAATACTGAGTTAGAAGAGTGGGGAGGCGTTTGGAAAGAACATAATCAAACTGTTCAAACGCAAGAAGGACTATGGAAAGATTATGAGCAGACCTTGACCTTTACCCTACCGGCTATGGGAGCAAGTGTTTGGAAAATCAAACGTCGATTGAAACCTACTAAAACCGTCACAAGTAAAAACCAAAAAGGAGTAGAAAATGAAGAATGAAATGTTAGCTTTGATTCTTGCTGGTGGGCAAGGAACTCGTCTCGGTAAACTCACTCAAAGCATTGCAAAACCAGCTGTGCAATTTGGTGGGCGCTACCGTATCATTGACTTTGCTCTTTCAAACTGTGCCAACTCAGGCATCAACAATGTTGGAGTCATTACACAGTACCAACCACTTGCTCTCAACAACCATATTGGAAACGGTTCAAGCTGGGGACTAGACGGTATCAATTCTGGTGTCTCGATTCTTCAACCTTATTCTGCAAGTGAAGGAAATCGTTGGTTTGAGGGGACTAGCCACGCTATTTACCAAAATATTGATTATATTGACAGTGTCAACCCTGAGTATGTCTTGATTCTGTCTGGGGACCACATCTACAAAATGGACTATGATGATATGCTCCAGTCTCACAAAGATAATAATGCCAGCTTGACAGTAGCGGTTTTAGACGTCCCTCTTAAAGAAGCTAGTCGTTTTGGTATTATGAACACAGATGCCAATAACCGCATTGTTGAATTTGAAGAAAAACCAGCTCAACCTAAATCTACAAAAGCTTCTATGGGAATTTACATTTTTGATTGGCAACGTCTGCGCAATATGCTTGTTACTGCTGAAAAGAGCAATGTCGATATGTCAGACTTCGGTAAGAATGTCATTCCAAATTACCTTGAGTCAGGTGAAAGTGTCTATGCATATGAGTTTAATGGCTACTGGAAAGATGTTGGTACTATTGAGTCACTTTGGGAAGCTAACATGGAATATATTTCACCAGAAAATGCCTTGGATAGCCGTAACCGTCAATGGAAGATTTACTCAAGAAACTTAATTTCACCACCAAACTTCCTTGGGGCAAATGCTCATGTGGAAGATTCCTTGGTTGTCGATGGCTGTTTCGTAGATGGAACTGTTAAACATTCTATCCTCTCAACAGGTGCGCAAGTTCGCGAAGGGGCAGAAGTAGTAGATTCAGTTATCATGAGTGGTGCAATTGTCGGTCAGGGAGCTAAAATCAAACGTGCCATTATTGGTGAAGGTGCAGTTATTTCTGATGGTGTCGAAATTGATGGAACAGAAGAAGTACAAGTTGTAGGATATGATGAAGTAGTGGGGGTAGCAACAGATGAAGATTGATAAATATTCTGCCATTTTAGGAAACACAGTTGGTTTTCATGATATGTCAACACTGACAGACCACCGTCCAGTAGCTAGTTTGCCATTTGGTGGTAAATATCGCTTGATTGACTTCCCGCTTTCAAGTCTTGCTAATGCTGGTGTCCGTAGTATTTTTGGTATTTTCCAACAAGACAATATCAGCTCAGTCTTTGACCATATCCGTTCAGGACGTGAGTGGGGCTTGTCAACTCTTCTTAGCCACTATTATCTAGGTATTTACAATACTCGTGTGGAAAGTAGTACAGTTGGAAAAGAATACTACCAACAACTTCTTACTTACTTGAAACGTTCTGGCTCAAACCAAACAGTTTCACTCAACTGTGATGTTTTGATTAATATTGATTTGAACCAAGTTTTCCATCTACATAGTACAACAAAAGGGCCTATCACTGTAGTTTATAAAAAACTAGCTAAGAAAGACATTTCAGAAGTAAACGCAATCTTGGAAGTGGATGAAACAGACCATGTTCGTTCTCATAAACTCTTTGATAGTAAATCATCAGATGAAGTTTACAATATGTCGACAGATATCTTTGTCGTTGATACCCCTTGGTTGATTGAACGCTTAGAAGAAGAGGCTAAGAAAGAACATCCAGAGAAGTTGCGCTATGTTTTACGGGATTTGGCTGCAAAAGAAGGGGCTTTTGCCTACGAGTACACAGGCTACCTAGCCAACATTCATTCTGTAGAGTCTTATTATAAAGCGAATATCGATATGCTTGAATCGCAAAAGTTCTATTCTCTCTTCTCACCAAACCAAAAGATTTATACAAAGGTTAAGAATGAAGAACCAACTTACTACGCTAATACATCTAAGGTAAGCACTTCTCAGTTTGCTTCTGGTAGTATCATTGAAGGTCAAGTGGCTAATTCCGTTCTATCACGTAATATTCATGTACATAAGGATAGCTTGGTTAAAGATAGCTTACTTTTCCCTCGTGTTGTTATTGGAGAAGGAGCTCAGGTAGAATACGCTATCTTGGATAAGGGTGTTGAAGTTGCGGATGGTGTTGTGATTCGAGGTACTGCAGAACATCCAGTTGTCGTTAAGAAAGGTGCTAAAGTAACAGAGGATATTCATTCATGAAAATTTTATTTGTAGCAGCAGAGGGTGCACCCTTTTCAAAAACAGGTGGTTTGGGAGACGTCATTGGCGCTCTTCCCAAATCACTGGTAAAAGCTGGGCACGAAGTTGCAGTTGTTTTACCCTACTATGATATGGTAGAGGCTAAATTTGGAAATCAGATTGAAGATGTTCTTCATTTTGAGGTGAATGTTGGTTGGCGCAGACAGTACTGTGGAATTAAGAAAACAGTACTAAATGGTGTGACCTTCTACTTTATTGACAACCAATATTATTTCTTCCGTGGTCATGTTTACGGTGATTTTGATGACGGAGAACGCTTCGCTTTCTTCCAACTGGCTGCCATTGAGGCTATGGAAAGAATTGACTTTATTCCTGATCTTCTTCATGTTCATGACTACCATACAGCCATGATTCCTTTTTTGTTAAAGGAAAAATACCGTTGGATTCAAGCTTATCAAGGAATTAAAACTGTTTTAACCATTCATAATTTGGAATTCCAAGGACAATTCTCAGAAGGAATGTTATGGGATTTGTTTGGGGTTGGCTTTGAACGGTACGCTGATGGTACCCTTCGTTGGAATAACTGTTTAAACTGGATGAAGGCTGGTATCCTCTATGCGGACCGTGTTTCAACCGTTTCGCCTAGCTATGCTTATGAGATTATGACCAGTCAGTTTGGATGTAACTTGGATCAGATTCTTCGAATGGAGTCTGGTAAGGTATCTGGTATCGTGAATGGGATTGATGCTGACCTGTATAATCCTCAGACGGATGCCCTATTAGATTATCATTTTAATCAGGAAGATTTGTCTGGGAAGGCCCAAAACAAGGCAAAATTGCAAGAGAGAGTAGGCTTGCCAGTTAGAGCTGATGTTCCACTGGTGGGAATTGTTTCTCGTTTGACACGTCAAAAAGGTTTTGATGTGGTGGTCGAAAGTCTGCACCATCTCTTGCAAAATGATGTTCAGATTGTTCTTTTGGGAACTGGCGATCCAGCATTTGAAGGAGCTTTCTCATGGTTTGCTCAAATCTATCCAGACAAGCTATCAGCAAATATCACTTTTGATGTCAAACTAGCTCAAGAAATCTACGCTGCTTGTGACCTCTTCCTCATGCCGAGTCGTTTTGAACCGTGTGGCTTGTCTCAGATGATGGCTATGCGTTACGGAACCTTGCCATTGGTCCATGAAGTTGGTGGCTTGCGAGATACCGTTAAAGCCTTTAATCCAATCGAAGGAAGCGGTACTGGCTTTAGCTTTGACAATCTATCTCCTTACTGGTTGAATTGGACTTTCCAAACAGCATTGGACTTGTATAGAAATCATCCTGACGTTTGGAGAAATCTACAAAAACAAGCTATGGTGTGTGATTTCTCATGGGATACAGCCTGCAAGTCATATCTTGACTTGTACCATAGTTTAGTTAATTAATAGATAAAATCGTATGATGACTTCATACGATTTTTGGGCTGTTTAGAGAGGAGAACTGATGCTTCAAGTAAAAGGCTTGTGTGTTATGGATGTGGATGGAACCTTAATCCTAGAAGAAGTAATTGATTTGTTTGGAAGAGAGGTAGGTCGTGAGGAGGAAATTTCGCTGATTACAAGTCGGGCAATGCGAGGAGAGTTAGACTTTGAAAGAAGTTTACGAGACAGAGTGTCCTTCTTGGAAGGTCTTCCTATTTCGGCCTTTGATAAAGTCTTCAACTCTATTCATCTAACGCCAAATGCCCAGGAATTCATTTCCATTCTCCAAAAGAACGCCATCCTAGTTGGTCTGGTGTCTGGTGGCTTTACACCAATAGTTGAAAAATTAGCAAAATCTCTAGGGATTGCCTATTTCTCTGCAAACCAACTTGAAGTCAAAGGTGGCTTTCTAACAGGGGAATTAGTTGGACAAATTATCAGTCCCGAGGTCAAAAAAGAGACTCTGGAAAAATGGAGAGAGAAACTAAAACTTTCTAAAGAAAGAACGATTGCAATCGGTGACGGGGCCAATGATCTATTTATGTTGAAGTCAGCAGGACTGGGAATTGCTTTTTGTGCCAAAGAAGTACTGAAACAAGAAATACCAAACCATGTTGACAAGAGGGATTTTTTAGAAGTTCTTCCCTTGATTGACTGTTTAGAATGAGGGAAAATATGAAGATTGTAATTGCACCAGATTCATTTAAGGAAAGCTTGTCCGCTCAACAAGTAGCTGAAGCAATAAAAAGAGGCTTCCAACAATCGATAGCAGATGTAGAATGTCTCCTCTGTCCTGTTGGTGATGGTGGCGAAGGTACAGTAGATGCTATTCGGCATTCTATTGACCTTGAAGAAAAATGGATCCAAGTGACAGGACCTTTTGGACAAAAAGAAGAAATACGCTATTTTCAAAAAGGGGAACTGGCTCTATTTGAAGTTGCCGACTTGGTTGGCCTTGGAAAAATTCCGATAGAGAAACGAAATCCACTTCAAATCCAAACTCGTGGTATTGGAGAGTTGATTCGCCACCTCATTGCTCAAGGGATTAAAGATATCTATATCGGAGTTGGTGGTACGGCCAGTAATGACGGAGGAATTGGGATCGCTGCTGGATTGGGTTATCAATTTTATGATAAGGATGGAAATGTCTTGCCTGCATGCGGTCAATCCTTACTAAAATTAGCTTCTGTTTCAACAGAAAATTGCTATGAAATTCCTGAAGATGTTCAAATTCGTATTTTAGCAGATGTCACGAGTCCCTTATGTGGTCATCAAGGTGCGACTTATACTTTTGGTAAGCAAAAAGGCCTACATCCTACTATGTTTGCAGTCGTAGATCAGGCAATCCAAGATTTTTATAAAAAAGTTTCACCTGCAACATTGCAAATTAAAGGAGCAGGAGCTGGTGGAGGCATTGCTGGCGGTTTGTGTGCCTTTGCTCAGGCAAATATCGTATCAGGAATTGATACCTGCTTGAACTTAATCAACTTTGATAAGAAAGTTTTACATGCTGACTTGGTTGTTGTAGGAGAAGGAAGGCTAGATCGTCAAAGCCTAGCAGGTAAAGCTCCGATAGGTGTTGCAAAAAGAACCCCTGTCGGAGTTCCTGTTATTGCTATTTGCGGTAGTCTTGCTGAGGATTTACCTTCCCTACCATTTGAAAATATTCAAGTTGCCTTTTCTATTTTGGAGAAAAGTGAACCTCTAGAAGATAGTTTGAAAAATGCCAGTCTCTATTTGGAGCACACGGCTGCCAATATCGGGCATTTATTAAATATGCGCATGATTTAGCCAAACCATTTCTTCCATAAGGATGTTTTGGCTGGTTCTTCCTTTTTAACTTCCCAAAGTTTTGCAAAAGCAAGTCGAAGGTTCTTTTCTTCTACTTGAACTGGTGCATTGCTATGGATAATCAGGCCAAAAGGAGAAGAAGTATGCTCTTCAGATACAATGGTAGCTTGACTATCAGTTTCTTTAGCTTCCTTTAAGTAGAAAACTTGCTTGTCAAATTCGATATTTGGAGAAATCTTTACAAATAGTGGCTCTGCTTTTTCCTGAAGGTTTTCTAAAATAGATAAAAAACCTTTTTCTAACTGAGGACTATTTGCTGTATCAATATCTGCATATCCAAGAACTCTTTCCTCAAAAGTACCAAGATAGCGTCTTTGCTCATCCGGATTTAATTTTGGCCCACCATGAGCTTTTTCAAGTAATTGTTTTGATAAATCTGTCATGAAAACAGTATATCATAAAAGTTAGAATAAAACAGACAAAAGAAAGCGATTACTTTATAAAGTTAAGGAAAATTTGCACAAAGATAACGTTTTTTCTTGAAAAAGGAGGGGTTTTAAGGTATTATAGAGGTGTAAAAAATTTAACTCATAAGGAGAGTAAAAAATGTCAATTATTACTGATGTTTACGCTCGCGAAGTCCTAGACTCACGCGGTAACCCAACACTTGAAGTAGAAGTTTACACTGAATCAGGTGCTTTCGGACGTGGTATGGTTCCATCAGGAGCTTCTACTGGTGAACACGAAGCAGTTGAACTTCGCGACGGTGACAAATCTCGTTACGGTGGTCTTGGTACACAAAAAGCTGTTGACAACGTAAACAACATCATTGCTGAAGCTATTATTGGCTACGATGTACGTGATCAACAAGCTATCGACCGTGCTATGATCGCTCTTGACGGTACTCCTAACAAAGGTAAATTGGGTGCAAACGCAATCCTTGGTGTGTCTATCGCTGTAGCTCGTGCTGCTGCTGACTACCTTGAAATCCCACTTTACAGCTACCTTGGTGGATTCAATACTAAAGTTCTTCCAACTCCAATGATGAACATCATCAATGGTGGTTCTCACTCTGACGCTCCAATCGCTTTCCAAGAGTTCATGATCTTGCCAGTTGGTGCGCCAACATTTAAAGAAGCTCTTCGTTACGGTGCTGAAATCTTCCACGCTCTTAAGAAAATCCTTAAATCACGTGGTTTGGAAACTGCCGTAGGTGACGAAGGTGGATTTGCTCCTCGTTTCGAAGGAACTGAAGACGGTGTTGAAACTATCCTTGCTGCGATCGAAGCTGCTGGATACGTTCCAGGTAAAGATGTATTTATCGGATTTGACTGTGCTTCATCAGAATTCTACGATAAAGAACGTAAAGTTTACGACTACACTAAATTTGAAGGTGAAGGTGCTGCTGTTCGTACATCTGCAGAACAAATCGACTACCTTGAAGAATTGGTTAACAAATACCCAATCATCACTATCGAAGATGGTATGGATGAAAACGACTGGGATGGTTGGAAAGCTCTTACTGAACGTCTTGGTAAGAAAGTTCAACTTGTTGGTGACGACTTCTTCGTAACAAACACTGACTACCTTGCACGTGGTATCCAAGAAGGTGCTGCTAACTCAATCCTTATCAAAGTTAACCAAATCGGTACTCTTACTGAAACTTTTGAAGCTATCGAAATGGCTAAAGAAGCTGGTTACACTGCCGTTGTATCACACCGTTCAGGTGAAACTGAAGATTCAACAATCGCTGACATCGCAGTTGCAACTAATGCAGGACAAATCAAGACTGGTTCACTTTCACGTACAGACCGTATCGCTAAATACAACCAATTGCTTCGCATCGAAGACCAACTTGGTGAAGTAGCTGAATACCGTGGATTGAAATCATTCTACAACCTTAAAAAATAAAATAGTTCAGTGAACTATTTTATCCCGAACCTTGAAATTCAAAAGTTCGGCCGTTGATTTAACAACGTTTCTAGCCCCTCGGATTTTATCCGAAGGGCTATTTTTCTGTTCAGGGGTAAGTAATCGTTCAAAAGATTCTAGGAGAAGTATAGAAAAAAGAAGGTAAAATATTACATAGAATTTTTATATAAAGTGTTGATGAAGCTAATGGTATGAAGCATTTCTTTCAATAGAATTGAGAAAGAAAAATAGAAATCTAATTTAATAATAGTCCAGCCTATATAAATTATTAACGCAAATCACGTAGTAAAGCCATTGTCGATTGTCTTATAGCCGAAGGAATTTCATCTGATTTATTTGATTCATTCACAGTATAAAGCATGTTAGCTACCAATCCTGTATCTAGTTTAAATTTATCACTATACTTACGTTTCTTAGAATCAGAATATGTAATTTTTACAGTAACAATTCCTTTGTAGTTATTATGTATTGATGAAGTAAATTTTTGACCTGGAGCAATCATGTTTCCAATAAGAGATTTAAAACGGTGTTTATCGTTTAACTGGTCAAGATCATCTTCTATTTCTATATCTTCAATATAAGCTGGAGTTTGACCGAAATTTTTGAAAGTATAGACTCTTTGCTGTAATTTAACTGCGTATGCATCAATATAAACATTGATATATGGTTTTGCCATATCTTCAGTTGCCTTCTTAGTCTGCCAGAGGGAAATGGTATTAAAAATAAAACCGATGATAGAAATTGCGACAGTAACATATAAGGTCCAAATTTGGACGTTGTCATTCGTAATAATAGGCATGTTGGTTTATCTCCTTCGTTTATGATAATAAGCTAATTATAAATAATAAGGAAGAGCATGAGTAAAAATGTAAATAAAAATATGATTCAAATTCAAACATGTCTACTCATGCTTAGTTTAACTCGAATGAAATTATCTAAAAGAGTTTATTTGAAAAATCTGTAATTTCTAAATTATTGCATTGTAGGAAAACTAGCGACAATATTAAAAAGAATGTTTCATAAAGGTTAAAAATTTAATACTTCTATTAATCTTTGAAATTTTAGTAAAAGAAGTTATTCCGACAAACAAACTTTATAAAAATCCTCACCCAAAGGTGTAATGTCTATAAGTCCCTTCTGAATATGTAATTTTTCATTGTACTTTGTTTTAATATAAGATGTTTTATAAACTTCAGTTAAGGGATTATTATCTAGAAATATATATCGTTCTTCGCTCGAAAGCCAAGATGTGAAATCGATTTTAATTAAGCCTAATCTTTCAAGGTTTGTAATGGAGGAAGCATTTCTATCAAAATCAAACATTGAATTATCAAGTGATGATTCTATTCCACAATCACTATCATGAGGGATAAAAATGAGCGGTTTCAAAAGACTCTGACCACCCATTTCGTGTTGTAGTAGATACTTAGCAACTGGACATCGTTTTCTTTGAGCAATAAACTTTAAATTTCTAGCATCTAAAGGGCTGAGTTGTTTTATAATTTCAACAAAAGAATGATGTAATAACGGATTTTTTGAAGAATCAAATGATGCCGCTAATAGTGTTGCAAAAATTTCTCGTATATCTTCTTCCTCAATGTAAAATTTTGATGCTTCCAATGCAGGTCCTAATATACTCATTTTAGGGTCTTGTATATTTTCTATAGGTATTTGTTCGATCTTCTCAGTTAATGCTTTAACGTATCTCTCATTATTGTACTTACGCTCTTCATTTTTTCGTAGTAGGAAACCATCAAGAGGGCCAAAAACATATTTCCATGCTTCATTAAAAGTGTTAGCAGGAGCCTCGGCTCCCTTTGTAGCCATGGTTGTAGCAAATGAAGTTAAGATTGTAGGTAGCAAATCAGTCATAATAAACCTCGCTTTTTATTTTTATTATACCAAAATACAAAAGAAAATCTAATTGATGTTATTTAAGAAATACAAATTAATACCAGTTATAGTGGGTGGATGGTTTACTTATGGAGGCAATAAGAAAATTGTAAAATACGGAATATTTGATAGCAGAGAAGGCTAAAATCTAGGAGATAACAAATAGAAGCTATCTTGATTTATTGACGATTCGACATATAAGGTAGTTTTTATTAACTATAAAGTCTTACTTACCTCTAGCCCCTCGGATTTTATCCGAAGGGCTTTTTATGTGCAATAATCAAAAATGAAAAATAACTTATGGTATAATAGACAAAAACACTTGTATTAGAAAGCAATTATGTCTAAAGAAATTGATATTGAGTACTACCACCAGCTAGCCTTGCAAAAGCAGAAGGAACACCGTAAAGTTTTAGCCAATCTAAAGAAAAAGCCACCAAAAAATCTAGATAAGATAGTCCAGCAGATTCACCAAGAAGTTTTTGAGGAGATTGATTGCACTGCCTGTGCTAACTGTTGTAAGACATTGGGACCGGACTTTAAAGAAGCGGATATTACACGAATCGCCAAGTATTTTAAGATGAAATTACCAGCTTTTGAAGCGGAGTTTCTGCAGGTAGATGAAGATGGGGACAAGGTTTTCAAATCTATGCCTTGTCCATTTTTAGGAGGAGATAATCTCTGTTCCATCTATGATGTTCGTCCAAAGGCCTGTCGTGAATTCCCCCATACAGATCGCAAAAAGATCCATCAAATCAACCATTTGACGATTAAGAATACTTTGACCTGTCCAGCAGCCTATCTCTTTGTTGAGAAATTAAAGGATAAGTTATAGAGATTTAAAGGATGAAAAATTTCTAATAATAACTAGTAATATGAAGGGAGTAATCCTGTGCCTAGACCGAAAACAAAAGAGGAACTAGTGCTGGCCTCTAAGGAAAACTATGAAAAGCTCAATCGTTTCATCTCCCAACTAAGTGAAGATGAGCTACAGATTCCATTTGATTTTTCAAGAGACCCAAAGAAAAAAGAAGCTCACTGGAAAAGGGATAAAAATCTGCGGGATGTCTTGATCCATCTTTATGAATGGCATCAGTTACTTTTGACTTGGGTACATTCTAATCAAAAAGGTCACGAAAGTCCTTTTCTCCCTGAACCTTATAATTGGAAAACTTATGGAGAAATGAATGTCGCTTTTTGGAAGAAGCACCAGAAAACCTCCTTAGAAGAAGCGACTAGACTCCTAGAACAATCACATAGAGAGGTTTTAGAGTTGATAGAAGTTTTTAGCAATGACGAACTCTTTGCCAAAGGTATCTATAAGTGGACGGGAGGGACAAGTCTAGGTTCCTACTTTGTCAGTAGCACGTCAAGCCACTATGATTGGGCTCTGAAAAAACTCAAAGCTCATCGGAAGAATTGTAAAGGATAGATGGACTATTTGAAATTGCAAGAATGAGTTCTTTTAAACGTAATACTCTTCGAAAATCAAATTCAAACTGCGTCAACGTCGCCTTGCCGTACTCAAGTACAGCCTGCGGCTAGTTTCCTAGTTTGCTCTTTGATTTTCATTGAGTATAAGATAAAAGCAAAGGGCTATCAAGTGATGTAGCCCTTTTGAGTTATATAAGCAAATTACCATGCAAATGCTGTCGTTGGAGCATTGAGCGCTTCTAACCACTGTTTATTTTTTACGGGGCAAAGAGTTACGGATATACCTGCCATATCTAGACTGGTCATAAATGTTCCTGATTTTATAAAGGTAATAGTGACTCCTTCAATTTCTAAGAGTTGAAGGAGATCATTGATAAATATGCCCATTTCTAAGTTGCTGGTAGTGCCTAGATTATTTACAAGCAATATAAAATGATCACCCTTTTTCCAATGATAGTGCAATCTTAATTTACTTATAATTTCATTTGCAAGGATTTCCGATGATTGGAATGGGACGATACGATAACCTTCTTCGCCATGTATCCCAATACCATAAGAAATATTTCCTTCTTCCAAGTTAAATAGTGGAAGGGTGGCTTGGGGGAGACTAGCAGATTTCGTTGCAAAGCCGATTGTTGCGATTTCGGGAGCAAGTTCATGACCTAAATCAGTTAGTTGCTCTATGTCGGCACCATTTTGAGCTGCATATCCTAGAACTTTATGAAGTAAAATAGTCCCTGCAAGCCCTCTTCCTCTAATTTGAAATCTATTGTGAGGTTCAATAGAAATATCGTCGTGTGCTAGACTATAGCCGACCTTAATTCCTTCTTGTCTAGCAGTATTAATGGCCCAGCTAAATTCTTTGATGTCTGCTTCGAAATTTTTTACAATGATGAAGACACCGTGACCATTGTTTAAAAAACGAATGGACTCTAAGATTTCAGTTCTTGTAGGAGGAGTAAATAATTGGCCATAGATAGCAGCGGTAAGCATTCCTTCTCCCACATATCCAATATGCGCAGGTTCGTGACCGGAACCTCCACCCGACAATATTGGAACCTGATGAGGATTGCGATTTTTTTGATAGACTAATGGTAAGGTAGGGTGTTTTTCTAATTCAGGATGACTGCTGACAGTTGCCGAAATGTAACTTGAAATAATTTTCTGTTTATGATTTGAAATAAATGTCATTGTGGTCTCTTTCCAATAATTGTCATGATTAGAAAGTCTGGTTGTGGAACTGGACTTTTTTTATTGACGTAAGCCTTCACGATTTCTGCTAGAGCATGTGAATGATAGTCTAACAAAAAACAAGTATAAGCAGATGAATCGATATCAATCTGACCGTATTCTTTTAAAATTTTTGATACAAGCAAGCGACAGTAGCTGATAAATTGGTCATAGAAGTTATTTTGTCCTTGAATATCAAAAAGTTGAATATAAAAGTCACGCTCTTGTTCGAAATAAAAAAATAATTCTTGTAATAGTTTTTGGCCCGAAATGAAGTCTAAGTTATTGGTGATATACTCGGTTAAGTCAGTTTCAAATATCCAGTCTAGCAGTTCATATTTGTCAAGAAAGTGATTGTAAAAGGTTTGTCTACGAATGCCAGCTGATTCCATGATATCTACAATAGAGATTTTGTCAAATTCTCTAGTAGCTAATAGGTCTCTAAATGCCTTGGCAATCCGTTTTTTTGTAATAAGTGATGATGCCATAGGAAACCTTTCTTTTACTTACTTCATTTTACCAAAAAAATGTTTTAAACGGGTTTAAAAGGGGACAAATAATAGAATCTGTCCCTTATCATCCAGCGATAAAAAATATATAATGAAAGCGAAAACAAAGGTACATGCCGAAAGGAGTTTCTCATGAAAAAAATTATAAATGAACCGACACAAGTTGTTGATGAAATGTTGCAGGGATTGTCATTCATGCATGATGACTTGGTAGAACGCTTAGATGGTTTTGATGTCATCGTTAGAAAGGCAGAAAAGACAGGAAAAGTTGGACTCATTTCAGGTGGAGGTTCAGGACATGAACCAAGTCATGCTGGATTTGTAGGAGATGGAATGTTGTCTGCTGCCATTTGTGGAGCAGTTTTCACTTCACCTACTCCGGACCAAATTTTAGAAGCCATTAAGGCGGCTGATGAAGGTGCTGGAGTTTTCATGGTCATCAAGAACTATTCTGGTGACATTATGAACTTTGAAATTGCACAAGAACTTGCTGAAATGGAAGGTATTGATGTAGCAAGTGTTGTAGTCGATGATGATATTGCGGTTGAAAATAGTCTCTATACCCAAGGCCGTCGAGGTGTTGCGGGTACTATTTTAGTCCATAAAATTTTGGGGGCTGCAGCTCGTTCTGGTAAATCATTAGCTGAAATAAAGGACTTGGCCGATAAACTTGTCTTAGAAATTAAAACAATTGGGCTAGCTTTGTCTGGAGCAACCGTTCCTGAAGTTGGGAAACCCGGATTTGTTCTAGAAGATGATGAGTTTGAATATGGAGTTGGTATTCACGGTGAGCCAGGATATAAAAAAGAGAAAATGCAACCTTCAGCACAATTGGCCTCAGAATTGGTTGAAAAACTATCTGAAGGTTTCCGACTTAAGACTGGTGAACGCTATGGCCTTCTCATCAATGGTTTAGGAAGCACTCCTCTTATGGAACAATACGTATTTGCAAATGATGTGGCTAAATTACTCCATGAAAAAGGTGTTGAGTTGGCATTTAAGAAAATTGGAAACTATATGACCTCAATTGATATGGCTGGCTTGTCATTAACATTGATTCGATTGGCAGATGATGAGTGGTTGGATGCTCTAAATGCACCTGTTACTACACCAGCTTGGTAAAACTCAAGGAGGAAATGTTTCATGAATGCTGAACAAGCTCTTGAATGGATGAAGCTTTTTAATGAAAAGATTCAAGAACAGAAAGATTACCTTAGTGAGTTAGATACTCCTATAGGAGATGGAGACCACGGTGGAAATATGGCGCGTGGCATGGCTGCAGTTATGGAAAACTTAGAAGGAAAGCAATTTGAAACAAGCAGTGATGTGTTTAAACTTGTCTCAATGCAACTACTGAGTAAGGTTGGTGGTGCTTCTGGTCCCTTGTATGGCTCTGCTTTTATGGGCATGGCCAAGTGTGATTTAAATTCGAAAATAGAGGAAATCTTACAAAGTGGTTTGGATATGATTATCAAACGTGGGAAAGCAGAAGTTGGAGAAAAGACAATGGTTGATGTTTGGACTCCTGTTATTGCTGCCTTGTCTGCTGGCCAATTGACTCAAGAGGTTATTGATAAGGTAGTGAATGCTACCAAAGATTTACTTGCAACTAAAGGAAGGGCATCTTATGTAGGAGAACGTTCTCTTGGACATATTGATCCTGGATCATTCTCATCAGGATTACTCTTTACTGCTCTTTTAGAAACTGGGGTGGTTTGATGGGAAGTATTGGTCTTGTTATCGTTTCACATTCCAAACACATTGCACAAGGTGTTGTTGAACTGATTAGTGAAGTAGCTAAAGATGTTTCGATTACTTATGTAGGAGGAACCGAAGATGGAGGAATTGGAACGAGTTTTGATCAAGTAGATAGGGTTGTTTCCGAAAATCCAGCAGATACTTTATTAGCTTTTTTTGACCTAGGTTCTGCTAAAATGAACTTAGAAATGGTGGCTGATTTCAGTGATAAAAGTATCGTCATCAATAGGGTTCCAATTGTAGAAGGTGCCTATACTGCAGCTGCTCTTCTTCAGGCTGGTGCAGAACTGTCAGTTATTCAAACACAGTTGGCGGAGCTTGAAATTAATAAATAAGGAATTTTACTATAACTCTTTTTATAGGTAAGCTATTGATTATCTCCACTATCAAAGTTTAATACTCAATGAAAATTAAAGAGCAAACTAGGAAGCTAGCCGCAGGCTGTACTTGAGTACGGCAAGGTGAAGCTGACGTGGTTTGAATTTGATTTTCGAAGAGTATAAGTAAATGATTTCAAAATCAGAAAAGGATTGCTTTATGCAGTTCCTTTTTAATGTAAAAGGAGTAGAATCATAGCGTTTCTAAATTGTGAATCATTCAAAACAGATTCTGATGGGACTATTCTAGCTTTAGAATTCTTTAAAAATTAAAATTTAAGGCAATCAATTGCTTAGAATAGTGCGAAAACATTTAGTTTATAGGAATTCTAGGTCTAGAATTACATAGATATTTATGAAGTTAGGGTATTCGATAGTTAGAATTGTTCTATTCTGAAAGATTTAAGCTGTCAATCTTCTAGAATAGTAGTTTGCCAATGAATTTTGTTGAAAGATTCCTTGTTTTATGGTAGTCTAAAGTAAAAGAAAGCCTTATCATTATATTTGTATCTTTAATCTGACTTGGTTTAGGTCTAGAAGAAGGATAGATCTTTTTGGGATTTTTAATAACAATTATATTTTCACTTGCAAAAAATGTATTTCAACTTTACCTAATGTAGAAGAAGGAAATATCATAAAATGCTTATGACTTGTTTGAAATAGAATGTAAACTAAAAATGGATTCCCTTTACATATTAGGAGTAGGTAGATGAGTAATCTAGAGTCAATTCGTAAAGCGCATATCATCGTGTGGGGTGCCTATCTATTTTTATCATTAAGGGCGCCGCTAATGAGCAGCACAGAGTATTTCTTGCTTATTTTTTTAGCGTTTCTCTATTCAATAGTATCGTTACCTATATATTCTGTGAAGAATAAAATAGTATCCATTTGTCTGGCTATAAACTCGATTCTGTTAATGAGTTTCCCGATTTTAATCAATAAATATTTCCCAGGAAAGGTTTCTACTTATATCGTATTAATAATTATTTTTATCCTGGAATTCTTAATCTTTAATATAATTGGTAAATATTTTGATACTAGATTAGCTAGCGAGTATAGGAAAATCAGTCAGTTTAAAAGTAAGATGTCTCAATCTCCTTGGATAAAATATTTAGAGATTTCTAGTTTTATATTAACTATATTTCCATTTATTCTTCATGGTACAGTTGATAATCGTGTATTGACTCTTATCTTTTTGATAAAAATTTGTGTAGATACTACGATAAATATTCTATTAAACAGAATCTTTAATTCAAGTGAGATAATGAAAAGGAGGATATTTTCTCTTTTTGTACTAGATTTGATTGTCTATTTATTTTTAGGCTATGTTTTAGCAATGCAAAAAGATGGATACCTATTTTCAATTCTACTAATTTTTTCTAATTTTTCACTTCCCTTTATCAGAGAAAAAGAGTATGAATTATTCAAAAATAAGAAGTAATATAAATTGAAAATATACAAGGGCTTCTTCTTTTTAAAACACAATATCGAAGCAATTGTTTGTCTAAAAAGTTGATTATTTGGATGAATGTCGTTTTTTTTGATGTTAATCATGGCAATGATGATTTATGCAAAATAAAAAAGATAAGGACACTGTAAAATTATGATGCGTAAACTAATTATTTTCTTACTAATGCTCTCTTTTTTAGGCTTGTGGTTAGAGTTGCATGTCTTAGTGAATAACTTGCCATTGAATTTAGAAATTCCCCTTGATTTTGTTATCAGTATGGGTCTTACTTTCTGTAGTTTGATTTTCTCAAAAATAGTTTTAGACCTACTATATGCATTGAAAGATGTATACAAGAAAGAAGGTCTTATTACAATTTTTCCTTTTATTTTTATAGGAAAGAAGAAAGTAAATTTGAGATTCTCACCCTATTTTTCATTCTACCGTAAAAGTTTGTCTACTGATGATTTGAAATCTAGAATTATATGGAGTTTTATTCTTGAGATAGCCATTATCGTAGCCTTTATTTTTAAAATGCCTATCGTCCTAATTGTGCTTATAACAATATTTTTTTGGAATATAATGGATATCAACCATCTCGTTTTTAATAAGACAGAATTTCTTTTCAATCAAAATAAATTTCAAAAAGAAGATTCGTTTGACAGGTATTTGACCAATACGTTAAAGGATAAAATACAAAAATCAGAGCTAAGTTATTCTGACTTAATGTGTATTCTGCTGTATGATGCGATTAACCAATCCACCTTTTTAACGGATAGCGAGATCTTTGAGGATATTTTGAAAAAAATCGAAGATTCTCAGAACACCCTTCTGTGTACAGGTCTAGCCGAGTTACTGATGTATGAAATTACTATTAGTAAAAATCATAACTGGCCAGAAAAGGTTAATCAAATTAGAGTGCAGCTTATTCAAATCAATCAGTTAGAGTTTTACTATTATACAAATTGGTTAAGGCAAAATTTTGATTTCTGTATGAATAGAGAATATGCCAAGATGAAGTCACGAAGGATATTGATTAGTAATAAGAAGATAATCTAGATTCATACTGTTCGTACAACAAATGAAATAATTTCAACTAATTAGGTTTGCAAATTTGTTCATCTATAGAATATGATTATGCAAAAAAGTATCTTATCTAGGTAATGAAGAGATGTGTCTCTTAATGAAGTATCATCTCTACACAAGGGATTGCTTTCTTTTTGGAGAAACGTTGCACTAAATGGAGCACTTACTTATTTTATGAGGATAGAAGATGATTCGACTAAGTGATAAAGTCAGAGTGGTCTTTTCTCTTTTAGGAGTAAGTTCCATATTGGTTAGTATGTATCTTATACCTTTTATTAAAACTGAGAATAAATTTTGGGAAATATTTTTATTTATATTAGGTGTATTGCTAATTGGAATTACGTTACTAAGTCATAAAAAAATTAAATTTTGGAAATAGCGTTAGTGAGAAGGACAGGATAATAGTATTATGATGGTTGTTTTAATTTTGATGGTTGTGGTATATCTGTATTATGTAATTACAGAGTATTTTCAGAATAGTTATATTGACTGTATACTATTTCTAACATTGCTGATTTCTCATTTGATATGGGATTACTATTTTTTGCCCATTGAAGTTTTAGTGGCATTAAGTGGAGTAAATTTGCTGTCAAGATTTTTCAAAAAAAAGAGAAGTCAATAGAGTTGTTAGTAGCTTGTTAGTGGATTATAAAGATGAAAGGTAAAATGGGGATATTTAAAATGAAACATTTTTTTGCAGGAATTGGTGAGATAAGATTTAGTAATTATCTATTGTCTCTATGTGTAGGACTAGCCCCTCTTTTTCATATCTATGTAATAGGCTCTGAAATGAATTTTGTGAAAATAGTGTTATCTATTTTGGGAATTATATTTGTTTGTATTTTAACTATTGCTCGAATTTATAGAAGATTTTTCTATAATAAAAATAAACTTGACTAGAATAGTATGGATTAGTTAATCAATTGGAACGATTATTCTTTATGATACTATACCACTTTTAAGTTTTTACATTAAACAACCGAATGAAGTGAAAGTTATTTATCCTAGAAAGGAAAACCTCAAATTGTCCTACAAATTTCTACTCTTCGACCTCGACCACACCTTGCTTGATTTTGATGCTGCTGAGGATGTGGCTTTGACGCAACTCCTAAAAGAAGAAGGGGTTGCAGATATTCAGGCCTATAAAGACTATTATGTTCCTATGAACAAGTCTCTCTGGAAGGACTTGGAGCAAAAGAAAATTAGTAAACAAGAGCTGGTTAACACGCGCTTTTCTCGTTTATTTGCTCATTTTGGACAGGAAAAAGACGGTAGTTTTCTAGCCCAGCGTTACCAATTTTACCTTGCCCAACAGGGGCAAACTTTTTCAGGTGCTCATGAACTTTTAGATAGCCTCATCGAGCGTGATTATGAGCTGTACGCTGCGACAAATGGCATTACTGCCATTCAGACAGGACGTTTGGCTCAATCGGGTCTGGCACCATATTTCAATCAAGTCTTTATCTCTGAACAGCTGCAAACACAAAAACCTGATGCTCTATTTTATGAAAAAATCGGTCAGCAGATTGCTGGCTTTAGCAAAGAAAAGACGCTGATGGTTGGAGATTCTCTAACCGCCGACATTCAAGGTGGCAATAACGCGGGGATTGACACGATTTGGTATAATCCTCATTACCTCGAAAATCCCACACAAGCCCAGCCGACTTACGAAGTCCATTCTTACCAAGACTTGCTGGATTATTTAGATAAACTGTAAAAAGTGGTTTAGAAAGCCACTTTTTGCTATAATAGAGGCAGTAAAAATGAAGGAGTCGGCTATGCAACACTCGTCTTGGCATGCTTTGATTAAGGCGCAATTACCTGAAGGTTATTTTGCGAAAATCAATCAGTTTATGGAGCAGGTCTATGCTCAGGGAACTGTTTATCCACCTAAGGAAAAGGTTTTTCAGGCTCTCTTGGCAACACAGCTTGAAGACGTTAAGGTGGTGATTCTAGGGCAAGATCCCTATCACGGACCAGGTCAAGCTCAGGGCTTGAGTTTTTCTGTACCTGACACTATCCCAGCTCCGCCTTCCTTGCAAAATATCTTGAAAGAATTGTCAGATGATATCGGGGGCAAGAAATCTCATGATTTGACAGCTTGGGCTGAACAAGGAGTCTTGCTTCTTAATGCTTGTTTTACGGTTCCTGCTGGACGGGCCAATGGTCATGCTGGTCAGATATGGGAGCCTTTTACGGATGCTGTGATTCAGGTGGTCAATCAACTAGAGAGACCAGTCGTTTTTGTACTCTGGGGAGCCTATGCACGTAAGAAGAAGGCCTTAGTTACCAATCCTCATCACTTGATTATCGAATCAGCCCATCCCAGTCCTTTATCAGTTTATAGAGGATTTTGGGGTTCCAAGCCTTTTTCCAAGGCCAATGCATTCTTAAAAGAGACAGGACAAGAGCCAATCGATTGGCTTAGATAAGGAGAGAATATGCCTCAGTTAGCGACGATTTGCTACATTGATAACGGGAAAGAACTGCTCATGCTTCATCGCAATAAAAAGCCAAATGATGTCCATGCGGGTAAATGGATTGGTGTGGGTGGTAAGCTAGAGAGAGGAGAGACCCCTCAGGAATGCGCGGCGCGTGAAATCCTCGAAGAGACGGGACTGAAAGCCAAGCCAGTTCTAAAAGGTGTTATCACTTTTCCTGAATTTACGCCAGATTTAGACTGGTACACCTATGTTTTTAAGGTGACGGAGTTCGAGGGTGACTTGATTGACTGCAACGAGGGAACGCTAGAATGGGTTCCCTATGATGAGGTTTTGAGCAAGCCAACTTGGGAAGGTGACCATACCTTTGTTGAGTGGCTTTTAGAGGATAAACCCTTCTTTTCAGCCAAGTTTGTTTATGATGGGGATAAATTGTTGGATACCCAAGTCGATTTCTATGAATAAAGGAGAAAGCAGATGCTACTAATTAAAAATGGTCGTGTAATGGATCCCAAGTCTGATTTGGATCAAGTGTGTGATGTCTTAGTTCAAGATGGGAAAATTATCAAAATTGCGCCTGAGATTAAAGAAGAAGGAGCAGAGATAATTGATGCTACTGGTCTTGTAGTTGCTCCTGGCTTGGTAGATATTCATGTTCATTTCCGTGAACCTGGTCAAACCCACAAGGAAGATATTCATACTGGTGCCCTAGCAGCCGCTGCAGGTGGTTTTACAACGGTTGTCATGATGGCTAATACCAGTCCAACCATTTCAGACGTGGAGACTTTGCAAGAAGTTCTCCAGTCAGCTGCTAAAGAGAAGATTAATGTTAAGACGGTTGCGACCATTACGAAGAACTTTAATGGGCAAGATTTGACTGACTTTAAGGCACTCTTAGCAGCTGGTGCGGTTGGTTTCTCTGATGACGGTATTCCGCTTGAAAGCAGTAAAGTTGTCAAGGAAGCCATGGAGGAAGCCAAAAAGCTTAATACCTTTATCAGCCTTCATGAGGAAGATCCAGGTTTGAATGGGATTCTTGGATTTAACGAAAATATTGCTAAAGAACATTTCCATATCTGCGGTGCGACTGGGGTAGCTGAGTATGCTATGATGGCGCGTGATGTCATGATTGCCTATGCAACCAAGGCCCATGTTCACATCCAGCATTTGTCTAAGGAAGAAAGTGTTAAAGTAGTTGAGTTTGCTCAGGGGCTAGGTGCGCAGGTCACAGCAGAAGTAGCACCACAGCATTTTTCTAAGACCGAAGCGCTCCTTTTGACACAAGGAAGCAATGCTAAGATGAATCCGCCACTTCGTTTGGAATCAGACCGTCGTGCCGTTATCGAAGGTCTCAAGTCAGGTGTTATCACAGTTATCGCGACAGACCACGCGCCTCACCATGCGGATGAAAAAAATGTCGAGGATATTACCAAAGCGCCATCTGGTATGACAGGTTTGGAAACATCTCTTTCTCTCGGCTTGACCTATTTGGTAGAAGCTGGTGAGTTAAGCCTGATGGAATTACTCGAAAAGATGACCTATAACCCAGCCAAGCTTTATAACTTTGAAGCAGGTTACTTGGCTGAGAATGGTCCAGCGGATATTACTATTTTTGATGCTAATGCTGACCGCCTTGTGGACTCCCATTTTGCTTCCAAAGCAGCTAATTCACCATTCATCGGTGAAACCTTAAAAGGGCAGGTTAAATATACCATCTGTAAGGGACAAATTGTCTATCAAAACTAGGTGGAAGTCTGCTCTGTAAACTAGAAAAATAGAGAGACTATATGTACCAAACCCATCATTTTAAAGATAAATTTATCTTATTTTTAAAGATATTTTTCCCTATCCTTATTTATCAATTTGCCAATTATTCTGCCTCCTTTGTTGATACGACTATGACAGGTCAATACAATACCATGGACTTGGCTGGTGTGTCTATGGCAACCAGTATCTGGAATCCTTTCTTCACATTCCTGACAGGGATTGTGTCAGCTCTGGTGCCTATCATTGGTCACCATCTTGGTCGAGGTAAAAAGGAAGAGGTTGCGTCTGATTTTTACCAGTTCATCTATCTGGCCTTGGGCCTATCCGTGGTCTTACTGGGGATGGTGCTTTTATTGGCACCACCAATCTTGAATCATATTGGACTAGAAGCACCGGTGGCAGCAGTAGCGGTTCGCTATCTCTGGTTTTTATCTATCGGAATTATCCCCCTGTTGCTTTTTAGTGTCATTCGTTCCTTGCTGGATTCGCTGGGCTTGACCAAGCTGTCCATGTACCTCATGCTTTTGTTACTCCCTCTCAATAGCGGATTTAACTATCTCTTGATTTACGGTGCCTTTGGAGTTCCAGAGCTGGGAGGTGCTGGTGCTGGTTTAGGAACATCCTTGGCCTACTGGGTCTTGCTGGGGATTTCTGTTTTGGTTCTATTTAAACAGGAGAAGCTCAAAGCCTTGCATTTTGAGAAATGCATTCCGCTTAATATGGATAAAATCAAGGAAGGAGTTCGCTTAGGTCTGCCTATTGGAGGAACTGTCTTCGCGGAAGTGGCTATCTTTTCTGTGGTTGGCTTGATTATGGCTAAGTTTTCGTCCTTGATTATCGCTAGTCATCAGTCAGCTATGAACTTTTCAAGTCTTATGTACGCCTTTCCTATGAGTATCTCATCGGCTATGGCTATTGTCGTTTCCTATGAAGTGGGAGCCAAGCGATTTGATGATGCGAAAACCTATATTGGTCTAGGAAGATGGACTGCCCTCATTTTTGCAGCCTTCACCTTAACCTTCCTTTACATTTTTAGGGGAAATGTGGCCAGTCTTTATGGGAACGACTCAGAATTTATCGATTTGACAGCGCGTTTTTTGACTTACAGCCTTTTCTTCCAGTTAGCAGATACCTTTGCGGCACCGCTTCAGGGAATTTTGAGGGGTTATAAGGATACCGTTATTCCTTTTTACCTTGGTTTGGTTGGTTATTGGGGCGTAGCAATCCCAGTGGCTATGGTCTTCGATTCACTAACAGATTTTGGAGCTTATTCTTACTGGATTGGCTTGATTATTAGTCTAATTGTGAGTGGGGCGCTATACCGTTGGCGTTTAACTGTGATTATGAAGAGATTTGAATCCAGAAAGCTTGATTTTTAGAATTCCTGCAAGCAAAAATATCCTTCCTTATCTGCATTATTTTTGCTATAGTTAAATTAGTAGTAGGCAAATGAGAATTTCAAAAATATAGAAACAATTGATATTCCACGCTACTTTACTGGTATCAGATATAAAGAAAAAGAAGTTGCTTATTTTTAGCAGCTTCTTTTCTTAATAATTATTTTACATAATTTATTTTATGTATTTTATAAACTATCTAGAGCATTCTTTTGTTCATCATTAACGATATGGGTATAGAGGTCAGTGACTTGTGTACTGGCATGTCCTAGCTGATGGCTGACCAAAACTTGCGATTTAGTCGCATCATAAAGCCTGGTTGCTAGCGTATGGCGCAGTTTATGGGGAGTTACACGGACTTTGAAGTCCTCAGAGTACTTAGCAACCATCTTTTCCACACTGGAAGCATCGATACGATTAGGAACACCTCTGTAGAGTGTCAAAAAAAGGGCTGTATCTGTTTTTTCTGTCTTATAGCGTTGATTACGAATGGCCAGATAATTCTCTAAATAAGACTTAGCAAAAGCAGCGACATTGACCGAGTCACGTTTTCCCCCTTTTCGAGTGACATCAATAACCATCATTTTGAGATTTAGATCCCTTAGATCCAGATTAACAGCTTCAGATAAGCGGACACCAGACGCCAAGAGAAGGGCAATAATGGCCAAATCACGTTCTTTATTTTTGTTGAATGATGAGAGAGCGCGATTTGAAAGTTGTTGTGGATACTCTTGGTCAATATAAGTTAGAAAACCTTCTGTTTCATTACCTAAAAAGAGTTTTTGCTTGATGTTTTCAGCTCTGGCAGCAAGCGTTTCTTTCTTTTTCTTTGTTGAAACTTTCTTCATTACATTACGATAAAAATAAGGCTCTCCCTGATCGTTTTCAACTTCCTCAGTCAAATACTTATAAAGACTAGAAAGTGCTGACAAAGTCCTATTGATGGTTGTCTGAGAAACTCCTTGCTTGGTTGTATTAGCATTCAGCAAAGGACGTTCACGTAGGTAAAGGATAAAGGATTCCATGTCTTTCTTAGACATATTTTCCAAGACAGATAAAGAAATATCAGATATTTTATCGGCGTTTGAGATACCAGACTCTAAAACCCAGCTGAAAAATCGATCATATTCCTTGAGGTATTCGTACAAGGTTGTAAAACTGTAAGGAACAGCAAGCTTAGATTGATAGTATTCCAGAACATACCAGGGCATGATTTGTTTTAGTTTGTCGATTCGTTCCAGTAAAATCTCACGTTTCATGTATTTTCTCCGTAAATAAGTCTACTAGTAGTATAGCATAGACTTATTTATTTTTCAAGAAAATTATAGTTTTTCGGAAAGATGTAGCAAGAAACTTAAAACAGTAGTCCAACTTTTTTATAAAAGTTTTAATAACCAAAACATAACTAAAAATTTTTTTCGTTCAAAATTGCCTAAAATGTACCTTATCAAAGTAAAAACTGGAATTTTTTCAAATGTACACTGTAACAAAAGTGAAATTCAAAACCTTATTAAATCAATGTTTTTAGGCTTGCAAGGGGTTTAAAAGGGGCTGATTTTGTACATTACGCATCTAAGCTACTGAATCAAAAAATGTACTTTATCTTGCCTTAAAATAAAGTACATTTCAATTATAAAGTACATTTTTCAAAGAGTGTACATTACGTCTTAAACTCAGTCGCATCAAAGGTTTATCCACTGTCTAAGGAAAAGTACAAAAATTTCCAGTTTTCAAAACTTCCACTTAAAATGTACACTATTAGAGTGAGGACTGAAATTTCTTCATTTGTATATTTTGATAGAAATGATTCTGTATGTGAAAAAGAAAAAACATTCCACTAACACTGAAAATGTAGATATTGCATCTATACTCTATAACTACAAAAAAGTCTCAATATTATTGAGACTTTTCATTTAACTATTCTTAATACAGGACCTTTTTGTGACAATTGATAATTATCATTAATTGAAATATCTAATGATTTTTCTAACTCATCTTTGGGTAGAGATAAGTTAGAAATTAGTTCATTTTTTTGTAAAATATCATTACTGATAATTAAGTCAAATACTTTACGGTAAAGACTAGGTTTCTCAAGAGTCAATTCATTGTCCAAAGGCTCACGCTTCTTCCATTTATTAAAGCCAATTTTCCTAAACAAATATAATTTTTGATCATCATTGATTAACTCTAACTGATAAGTTCTCATAATCATTGATTGAATAGAAACTTTCCAATATTTTTTTAACTCAATATAAAAGTCTAAATTAGTAGATAACAAAGATTTTAAAAAACCATTCTCAGGTAACAATAAACAAGAAGCAAAATAGTTTGCCTGATTCTCAATAATATTCTTTAATTCCTGAGAGGTATAGTCGTGAATACTTTCAATATCTCCATGAAGTAAAATATGACCTAATTCATGTGCAATATTAAAACGACGACGTACAGCAGATTCTCCATTATCTGTCAGCATGATATACGGTCTGTCTTCAATCCATTCTGACACTGCATCCAATTTGTCATCAGACATATTGGACTCAACAACAATAATACCATTAACTTCTGCAATCTCAGTGAGATTAGAAATTGGTATATCTTTACCTAATCCCCATAGTTCTCTTAATTCTTTAGCTTTTTCCTCAATATCGTTATTAGTAATATCGTAAATAGTTTTCGTTAAAATGTCAGGTAGAGTTAATTCAGGAAAATTAACATACTGAGACAGCAAATCATAAATTTCCTTTTGAAATTCTAACCTGACAGCTTGCATATCCCTTGCTCTTTTAGTAGCCGCAGATTGACTACGAAAAAAAGTGGCCCCTTCGTAAAACCTTTTAGGTTCAGAAGTAAAATAGGTGTATGGAAAATCTAGTTCAGCAACAATTGTCATTAACTTACTTGCTCCTGGATGTGTTTTCCCTAATTCATAATTAGAAATCATTTGTCTAGATATTCCTGTTCGTTCAGCCAATTCTTTTTTAGTTAATCCTCTGGCTATTCTAGCCTTTGTTAATTTAGAGGGACTAAATATTCCTTGTTCCATTTACTTCTCTCCTAAGAAGCTCTTCTGACAGCTCCGTTAAAGTCAAATCTAGTTTCTTTTGAGTGGTCTGCTCTTGGTCTTTCGAGGCAACAATCCGCTGGGCATTCATAATATCTACTTTCTCAATCCATTGCTCTGTATCAACATTTGGCAAACCCAGCTGAACAAATTGCAGGTGATGATTCTTTCCGCCGTATGTTAAGAGGAGAAACGGTGGGTTATCAGCATCATAATGCTTATTGATATCCTCTTGGGTTGTAAAAAGATCAAATTGTTTATTTTTCACACTAGCCACACTTCTGTGAAGAGCTTTTTTTGGCATTGTTTTTATACTTCTGGTTTTTACTGGAGAAATAATGGCTCCTTTTGTTTCAATCATCGTATAAGTATAGCCGTTCACTTTATTATTCACTGCAGATAACATTTGCACATCTGTTCTCATTGATGAATCTTCTAAAACTAATCGCAGCGCTACATCGACTAATGCTTGTCGGATATGCCCATAAGTCTTTCGCATTTCTGGGTGTCGCAATACTGGTGTGGTATCAATGAGTTCCCACAAAAAGCGATAGGCCTCCTTAATACTGTATGCTAATTCACCGGCTAATCGTGGGTCACACTCTGCTTCTAAATGAGTTCTTAAAATTCCCATCTTATCTCCTAACTATTAACTTTATTCATGTCATGTTAATAGTTTACCTTTTTTTTAAAAAAATGTCAACACAAAAACATACTAAGAATAGTAGGTAGAAAATTTCTGACGGGAAAATTACGCACTACTTTTTTTGGGGCAAAGTAAAGGTGTCTTTTTAAATCAAGAGGTTTTTCCAAAATATCCATTTACTATTTAATATTTAGTATTCCCATCGATACAAACCTTATACAATATTCTTTTTTAAAATAATGTACAAACATAAATAAAGTACTTTTTTCAATATATGTATTTTATGTTTCTATCCCAGTATTATCAAGGCTTTAGACTATGTAAGGTCAATTGTTCATAAATTTTTAGTTTTTTCATAACATGTTATAACTAAAAAATTTTTTCGACAAAAATTGTCTATAATGTACTTTATTCCTGAGAAACTAACACAAAGATTTGGTTCTTTTTTCATAAGAACCAAATCTTTGTGTTTGATATGAATCTACTAGAAATTTTTCAAAGTCATTCTTATAATTCAATTTCTCTAAAAAATTTCAATTGCCATTTTTGTGTTGATTGAGCCGTTGTATTTAAATTTGTGCACCAAGGCGGATAAAATCGCATGGACATTTTTTCTTTGCTGTTTTTTGTTGAGAGAATTTTCTTACAAATAGCAACTTCGTTTGGAATAATAAATAGCCCCTTTTTATCATTATCGATGACAACGATAACAAGTTCAGTTCCCAAATCTTCATTGGTATAAGGAGTGTTCATGTTATTTTTGTCTTTTTTCCAAAAAACTGTAAAATATCCTTCTTTTTTCGGTGTTCTTTTTGCTAAGCGGCATCTTTTATATCCTTGCTCATCCTTTATTTTGATAAGAATACCTTCGTATTTTTCATTCCACTTTTCTTTAATGAATTCAAAATCACCATAAAACTCATATAGAACATCTAGTATTTTCATTATGATGTATGTCCTCCCTTATCAAAATCAACAAAATATTCTTGATACATTTATTACATAATAAAAATTATGTAAAAATATTTTTGATCTACAACAACAAATCTTTGACTTTCCCAATTTCACTTTTTGGAATCACCAGGTGAATCATATCACCGAGATACATTCTGGTTGAGCCGTTAACGGTTTGGCTTTTACCGTTATGAACTTGGGTTGTAATAAGGACGTTGTGTGGTAAGTTGAGTTCGTGAACTTGTTTTCCTGCTATTTTATCTGAAACAGGAATTTCAATAAGTGTGACTTCTCCTTCATCTGACGCTTCTTCAGGTAGCATTTTTTCCAACATAGCCTCATAGACTGGTGCACCCTTGAGTAAATCCATGATGATGTAGGCAACTAGGGTTACCAGTCCGAGTGGCATGAGGTTGCGAATATCTCCTACCATCTCAGTTACGAGTATCATGGCAGTTAAGGGAGCCTTTGATATTGCTCCAAAGTATCCACTCATTCCCAGAATGACAAATATAGGAAATTGTTCCTGACTGATAAGTCCAATATTCACACAAATGACACCAACTAGGGCACCGAGTAAGGAACCAAGCGCTAAAATTGGTAGAAAAATTCCTCCTGGAAGGCCACTTCCATAGCTAATCATGCTCCAAACAAAGCGAATCAAAAAGTAAGCTAATAGAACTTGGAAACTAAAATTTTGCTCAGTTAGGGAAAGAACAAGCTGATTTCCACCACCAAGAATTTGTGGCAAGAAGATCCCGACCGGTATGATGAGAATGAAAGCCAGAATTGGATAATATGCTCTATCTAAATGGATTTTTTGTCCAACCCAATCATAAACTCTACCGACATTGAGTACAGCTTTCTCATAGAGAAAACCAGATAGTCCAAGAAAAACTCCCATAAGGAGGTAAATCCAATACTGGTCTAGGGTCATGAGTGGTATATTGTCTGGCATATCCAGTACGGGTGTTAGGCCAAATATGAGAAGAGAAACAAAATTTGCTACGAGACTTGCTGCTAGAGTTGAGACCCAGAAAAAGCGTGAAAAATGGTGATAAACTTCTTCTACGACAAAGAGAAGTCCAGCAATTGGTGCATTAAAGGCTGCGGCTAGCCCTGCGGCAGCTCCACTGGCAATCAGAGAGCGTTCCTCTACTGGACTGGATTTGAGCCATTTAGCAATACCTTTACCACCAACCGCTCCGAGTTGAATACTTGGCCCTTCACGCCCCAGCATAAGGCCACTTGCAATAGCAAGAATTCCTAGAATATATTTTTTCCAAAGAACTCCCCACCAGTTGAGAGTCATCAATCCCTTTAATTCGGCTTCGACTTGAGGAATTCCTGAGCCTTTGATATCTTTTTCTGATCGAGTTAATTTCGCACTGAGCCAACAAACTGTTAAATAAAATAGACCAATGATAAAAAGATTGCGCACTAGGTGCGCTTGATCTTGATAAAGTCCTTGTATCAGGTGAAAGCCTTTTTCAATTAAAAACCGAAAAGATCCAACGATGATCCCAACGACAAGACCGACGATGATTCCTCGTCCAACTTGGGATAATATGGTACTCGAGGCAAAGGCAAATTCTTTCTTGGAACTAAGTGTTTCTGACTGTTCCTCCATAATCATTCCTTCTAACTTAACTTTCTTTTTCTCCTAAAACCAGTGATTTAACGGGTTCAAAGCTGGTTCGGTGAATTGGGGTAACTCCTAGTTTTGTGAGGCCTTCCAGGTGTTTAGCTGTTCCATATCCTGCATTAGTAGCGAAATCATAGCCAGGGAACTGCTGATCGTATTCCTTCATCAATTCATCACGTGTCACCTTGGCTACTATAGAAGCCGCTGCAATCGAGAGGGAATTGGCATCTCCTTTGATGATGGAAGTTTGTGAAATGGGTAAATCCAGTTTCATGGCATCTATCAAGAGATGCTCAGGTTGAGGACTAAGCTGGGAGATTGCTTCCTTCATGGCCAGTTTGGTTGCTTCATAGATATTGACTTGGTCGATGACCTGATTATCCATGATACCAATGCCGATTGATAAGGCTTGATCTTGAACGGCTTGATAAATTTCTAGATGTTTCTTTTTAGGAATTTTCTTGCTGTCGTTGAGGCCTCTAATCTTACAATTTTTAGGCAAAATAACGGCTGCAGCAACTACTGGCCCAGCCAGAGGACCTCGACCAACCTCATCAACACCTGCTATCAAAGTCAATCCTTGCTTGTAAAGTTCTTTTTCGTAGGAAAGCATGGATTCTAAACGAAGATCCTCAACCAATTCTGCCTGAATAGCTTTTTTACGTTTGCTGATTTCTTTTTGAACTCCTGAGCGATTATCCTTTTCAAGATCTAAAAAAATAGGGCTTTCTAACTCCTTGACCGTTGCAAGGAGTTCTTTGATTTCTTTAATCGTCGCCATCGAGGTCATCCAATGTATCTAAGGTGTAGTTACCGAGTTTGCCATCACGGACTTCCTTTACGAAGAGACTGTAAAAACGGTCATAGTCGTCACGGAAACCGAGGGCACGGGTCATATCCATAATGATAACAGGCGCTTCTTCCTCAATTTTCATTTGTTTGAAGCGTTCAGCCAGCTTTTCTGGATAATGTTCTTTGAAATAATTGAGACCAAAAATGGTTACCTCATCCATAGGAAGCAACTGGTCTTTAATAGCACCTGTTAGCGCCAACTTAAGTGCAACAGTTTCATCCTCAAACTTAGGCCAGAGAATCCCTGGTGTGTCTAGGATTTCAAGGTCTTTATTGGTTTTGAGCCATTGTTGTCCCTTGGTCACACCTGGTTTATTGCCGACAACGGCAATTTTTTTACCAGCCAAACGGTTCATGAGAGTTGATTTACCAGCATTTGGAATCCCGATAATCATGGTACGCAAGGTTTCAATTTTAATCCCACGTTCTCTCTGGCGAGCAATCTTATCAGCCATGAGCTTTTTGGCCGCATCTGTTACAACTTTTACAGTCACTTGCTCTTTGGAGTTAATAGCCAGAGTCTGGATTCCTTGTGATTCAAAATACTGACGCCATTCTTTGGTCATTGCTGGATCAGCCAAGTCTGTCTTGTTTAAAATCAAGAGTTTTGGTTTGTCACCAACAATCTTGGTCAACATAGGATTTTGACTAGATAGAGGTAAGCGTGCATCCACCAAAATCGTCACAAAATCAACAAATTTTAAATTCTCCTGCACTTGTCGACGAGCTTTAGACATGTGACCAGGAAACCATTGAATAGTAGCCATAATATATCTCCTTCGGATTGAAAAAATTGTAAAAACGTTTTCTTTCTTATCCTCTATTCTATCATAAATTATTCTTTTTTGCATAAGCTTTTGTCTAGAAAAGCTATTTTATTATGTGACTATTAGTCCGTCTCGCTCCGTTAGGTGAGAGACAAAAAAACCACCCGCTATGCGGGTGCGCGTCGAAGGTTATAC